>NZ_SZWV01000106.1:33713-50766 GCF_005280945.1 Citrobacter sp. wls718 | reverse complement strand
TTCTTCGGTGGGCCGGTAGGGCTGGATAACCTGGCCGCCGCTATTGGTGAAGAGCGTGAAACGATTGAGGACGTGCTGGAACCATATTTGATCCAGCAGGGCTTCCTGCAGCGTACGCCGCGCGGACGTATGGCGACGGTGCGCGCCTGGAATCATTTTGGTATTACGCCGCCGCAAATGCCTTAAGTTTTTTATGCCGGATGGCAGCTTGCCTAATCCGGCCTACCTGTGAACGTAGGCCTGATACGCGAAGCGCCATCAGGCAACACACTCTTAGCTCGCTTGCTTTTTCATCATGCTGAAAATAAACATCAGCGCGGCACACAGCACCACGGAGGGCCCTGCTGGCGTATCATAGAACGCCGAGAGCGTCAGGCCGCCCGTCACCGCTATCATCCCCACGCCCACGGCAACACCGGCCATCTGCTCAGGCGTACGCGCAAAACGGCGTGCGGTGGCAGCAGGAATAATCAGCAGCGACGTAATAATGAGCGCGCCGACAAACTTCATCGCTACACCAATCGTTAACGCAGTGACCAGCATCAGCAGCAGCTTCACGCGTTGCAGCTTCACGCCATCGACAAAGGCAAGATCCGGGCTGATGGTCATTGACAGCAGGTTGCGCCATTGCCAGAAGAGAATGGCTAGCACAATGACAACACCAATGGCGATGGAGATCAGATCTTCCGGCGTCACGGCAAGCAGGTCACCGAACAGATAGGCCATCAAATCCACACGGATATTCGACATCAGGCTGACGACCACCAGGCCTAGTGACAGAGCGCTGTGCGCCATAATGCCGAGCAAGGTGTCTATGGCGAGGTGAGGGCGCTTCTCCAGCCACACCAGACCCGCTGCCAGCATCAGAGTGACTGCGATAACCGCATAGAACGGGTTTACATCTAACAGCAGACCAAAGGCCACACCCAGCAGTGACGCGTGCGCCAGCGTGTCGCCAAAATAAGACATCCGACGCCAGACCACAAACGATCCCAGCGGGCCAGCGGCGCAGGCCAGCATGATCCCGGCTAACCAACCGGGTAATAACAATTCAATCATGAGTGACCATTTCCCCGACGTAATACGATACGACCCTGTAAATCATGGCGATGATTATGATTGTGACGGTAAATTCCGAGTTGCTCGGCACCGCGTTGCCCGAACATAGAGATAAATTCCGGGTGCATAGAGACCACTTCCGGCGTGCCGGAGCAGCAAATATGGTGGTTGAGGCACAGCACTTCGTCGGTCTTCGCCATCACCAGATGCAAATCATGCGAGACCATCAGTACGGCGCAATCGAGTTCACGGCGAAGCTGGTCGATAAGGTCATACAATGCGACCTGACCATTGACATCCACACCCTGAGTGGGTTCATCCAGCACCAGCAGCTGTGGTTTATTCAGCAATGCGCGAGCCAGCAGGACGCGCTGCGTTTCCCCGCCGGACAGTTTTTGCATCGGCGCATCCATCAGATGTCCGGCCTGAACGCGCTTGAGCGCCGGGAGAATATCATCCTTCTTTGTATCCGGACGTAAGCGCAAAAAGCGGCTGACCGTCAGGGGCAGCGTGGTATCGAGATACAGTTTTTGCGGGACATAGCCTATCCGCAGCTGTCCGTTACGCTTGATAACGCCTGCATCTGCTGCTACCAGCCCGAGGACAACGCGCACCAGCGTAGACTTCCCGGCACCGTTCGGACCAAGAAGCGTTAAAATTTTGCCGGGCCGTAGTTCAAGCGAAACGTCAGAAAGGACGCGGCGTTGACCATAAGAGACCGAGACATTTTCCAGTGAAACCAAAGTCGTCATATCAATTTTAGTCTTGCAGAAGTTATATAATGTTATAATATCACATTTCTTGCATTCATTACGATGATTGGTCGCATTATGTTACATAAAAATACGCTTCTTTTCGCAGCATTATCCGCTGCTCTTTGGGGGAGTGCAACACAGGCAGCAAATGCCGCCGTCGTTGCCTCGCTTAAGCCGTTAGGGTTTATCGCTTCAGCGATTGCTGATGGGGTTACGGATACCGAGGTTCTCCTGCCTGATGGTGCATCCGAACATGATTACTCATTGCGTCCGTCAGACGTAAAACGCTTACAGGGCGCGGACTTAGTTGTTTGGATTGGCCCCGAGATGGAAGCGTTTATGGAAAAATCTGTCAAGAATATTCCTAACGCGAAACAGGTAACGATTGCGCAACTCAATGACGTGAAGCCGTTGCTCATGAAAGGGGGCGACGATGATGATGACGATCATGAACACAATGACGCCCACGGTGAAAAAAGTGACGAACATCACCATCATGGCGACTACAACATGCATCTTTGGCTTTCCCCAGAGATAGCGCGGGCCTCAGCGGTTGCAATCCATGAAAAATTAGTGGAACTTATGCCACAAAGTCGAGCCAAACTTGACGCCAACCTGAAGGATTTTGAGGCACAATTAGCCGCAACCGATAAGCAGGTAGGTAACGAGCTCGCACCGCTCAAGGGGAAAGGGTATTTCGTTTTTCATGACGCCTACGGCTACTACGAAAAACATTACGGACTAACACCGCTTGGTCACTTTACCGTGAACCCTGAGATTCAACCTGGTGCGCAGCGTTTACATGAAATAAGAACACAGTTGGTTGAGCAAAAAGCAACCTGCGTTTTTGCTGAGCCACAGTTCAGGCCAGCGGTCGTTGAAGCCGTTGCGAGAGGGACATCCGTTCGAATGGGAACGTTGGATCCCCTCGGAACAAACATCAAACTGGGTAAAACAAGCTATTCTGCGTTTCTGAACCAATTAGCCAACCAGTATGCGAGCTGCCTGAAAGGAGATTAATGAGGAAGTGAATACGTGCAACAGATAGCCCGCTCTGTCGCTCTGGCATTTAATAATCTGCCCCGACCCCATCGCGTTATGCTGGGGTCGCTGACCGTTCTTACATTGGCCGTCGCCGTTTGGCGGCCTTACGTTTACCATCCCGATGCTACACCGATTGTCAAAACCATCGAACTTGAAAAAAGCGAGATTCGTTCGCTGTTGCCTGAGGCCAGTGAACCTATCGATCAGGCTGCTCAGGAAGATGAAGCGATTCCTCAGGATGAACTGGATGACAAAACCTCCGGTGAGGTGGGCGTTCACGAATATGTTGTCTCGACCGGTGATACGCTGAGCAGCATCCTGAACCAGTATGGTATCGATATGGGCGATATCAGCCAGCTTGCCGCCTCGGACAAAGAGTTGCGTAACCTGAAGATTGGCCAACAGCTTTCCTGGACGCTGACCTCTGACGGAGATTTGCAGCGCCTGACCTGGGAAGTTTCTCGCCGTGAAACCCGCACGTACGATCGTACTGCGACGGGCTTCAAAATGAGCAGTGAAATGCAGCAGGGCGACTGGGTTAACAGCCGTATCAAGGGCACCGTCGGCGGCAGTTTCGTCGCCAGCGCCAAAGAGGCCGGGCTGACCAGTTCTGAAATCAGTGCGGTGATTAAGGCTATGCAGTGGCAGATGGACTTCCGCAAACTGAAAAAAGGCGATGAGTTCTCGGTGCTGATGTCTCGCGAAATGTTGGACGGCAAACGTGAGCAAAGCCAACTGCTGGGCGTTCGTTTGCGCTCTGAAGGTAAAGACTATTACGCGATCCGTGCCGAAGACGGTAAGTTCTATGACCGTAACGGTACCGGGTTGGCGAAAGGGTTTATGCGTTTCCCGACCGCGAAACAGTTCCGCATCTCGTCTAACTTTAATCCGCGTCGCCTGAATCCGGTAACCGGACGTGTGGCACCGCACAAAGGCGTCGACTTCGCGATGCCGCAGGGTACGCCGGTACTGTCGGTAGGTGATGGTGAAGTCGTTGTTGCGAAGCGCAGCGGCGCTGCAGGCTACTATGTCGCGGTGCGTCATGGTCGTACCTACACCACCCGCTACATGCACCTGCGTAAACTATTAGTCAAACCAGGACAAAAAGTAAAACGCGGCGATCGTATTGCGCTGTCAGGTAACACCGGACGTTCAACTGGACCACACTTGCATTATGAAGTCTGGGTTAACCAGCAGGCCGTGAACCCGTTAACGGCGAAACTGCCGCGTACAGAAGGGCTGACCGGCTCGGATCGTACCGAGTACCTGGCGCAGGTGAAAGAGGTTCTGCCTCAGTTGCGCTTCGATTAATCAGCATACTGACAAAGCCGGTACGCGATGCGTGCCGGCTTTTTTATTTTGTACGGGGCACGACGCGCCGCTACACTATCAACAGATTTATTTTTCGCGGTACCAGACACTGGAAGAGCATGGAAACGAAAAAAAAGAATATTGAATATATCCCTGAATTTCATAAATCATTCCGCCATCCGCGCTACTGGGGTGCCTGGCTGGGTGTGGCGGCGATAGCAGGGATTGCGTTAACGCCCGCATCGTTTCGCGATCCTGTGCTGGCGAAGCTGGGACGTCTTGCCGGAAGGTTGGGGAAAAGTTCGCGCCGCAGAGCGCTGATTAATTTATCCCTGTGTTTTCCAGAGCGCAGTGAAGCCGAGCGCGAAGCCATCGTCGATGAGATGTTTGCAACGGCTCCGCAGGCGATGGTGATGATGGCGGAGCTTGCCCTGCGTGGCCCGGAGAAAATCCAAAACCGGGTTGACTGGCAAGGTCTGGAGATCATAGAAGAGATGCGCCGCAACGAGGAAAAGGTCATTTTTCTCGTCCCGCACGGTTGGGGTGTCGACATTCCAGCCATGCTGATGGCCTCGCAGGGCCAGAAAATGGCCGCGATGTTCCATAACCAGGGTAATCCTGTTTTTGATTACGTCTGGAACACGGTACGCCGTCGTTTTGGTGGCCGTTTGCATGCGCGTAATGATGGCATCAAACCCTTTATTCAGTCCGTGCGTCAGGGCTATTGGGGATACTATTTGCCGGATCAGGATCATGGTCCCGAGCACAGCGAATTTGTTGATTTTTTTGCCACCTACAAAGCAACATTGCCGGCGATTGGTCGCCTGATGAAGGTTTGCCATGCGCGGGTTGTGCCGCTGTTCCCGGTGTATGACGGGAAAACACATCGCCTGACGATTCAGGTCCGCCCGCCGATGGATGACATCCTGACCGCAGATGACCACACCATTGCCAGACGCATGAATGAAGAGGTGGAGATTTTTGTCGCGCCGCACCTCGAGCAGTACACCTGGATTTTAAAACTGCTGAAAACCCGCAAACCCGGTGAGATTGAGCCGTATAAACGTAAAGATCTCTACCCGAAGAAATAAAAAGAAGAAATAAAAAAAGCCTCTCACTTGAGAGGCTTTCTGTATCAGGTACCACCTGTAGGCCTGATGAGCAAAGCAACATCAGGCATTGAGCGAGGTTATTATTCTACGGTCAGAATACGCGTGGTGTTGGTGGAGCCAATGGTGCTCATGACGTCGCCCTGGGTGACAATCACCAGATCGCCAGAAACCAGATAGCCTTTATCACGCAGCAGGTTCACCGCTTCGCTGGCGGCAACCACACCGTCGGTTTCGCTGTCAAAGTGAACCGGAGTAACGCCGCGGTACAGGGAGGTCAGGTTCAGCGTACGCTCATGACGCGACATGGCGAAAATCGGCAGGCCGGAGCTGATACGGGACGTCATCAGCGCGGTACGACCGGATTCTGTCATCGCGATGATGGCGGTGACCCCTTTCAGGTGGTTCGCTGCATACATTGCGGACATGGCAATCGCTTCTTCAACGTTATCAAACTGCACGTCGAGGCGGTGTTTGGAGACATTAATGCTCGGGATTTTTTCCGCGCCCAGGCAGACACGCGCCATGGCGGCAACGGTTTCAGCCGGATACTGGCCTGCGGCGGTTTCTGCCGACAGCATAACGGCGTCGGTGCCGTCGAGTACGGCGTTCGCCACGTCCATCACTTCTGCACGGGTCGGCATCGGGTTGGTGATCATCGACTCCATCATCTGCGTGGCGGTAATGACCGCACGGTTCAGCTGACGCGCACGACGGATCAGGGCTTTCTGAATACCGACCAGCTCTGGATCGCCAATTTCAACGCCCAGGTCGCCACGAGCAACCATCACGACGTCAGAGGCCAGGATGATGTCATCCATTGCATTCTGGTCGCACACGGCTTCTGCACGCTCCACCTTGGCAACAATTTTCGCATCGCAGCCTGCATCGCGCGCCAGACGGCGGGCATAGTTCAGATCTTCGCCGCAGCGCGGGAAGGAGACGGCCAGATAGTCAACGCTGATTTGCGCCGCGGTGATGATGTCAGCTTTGTCTTTTTCGGTCAGTGCTTCTGCAGAGAGACCGCCGCCCAGTTTGTTGATGCCTTTGTTATTGGAAAGCGGGCCACCGACGGTCACTTCGGTGAAGACCTTCATGCCCTGAACTTCCAGTACTTTGAGCTGTACGCGACCGTCATCCAGCAGCAGTATGTCGCCCGGCACTACGTCAGCAGGTAGGCCTTTATAGTCAATACCGACTTTTTCTTTATCGCCTTCGCCTTTACCCAGGTTGGCATCTAACAGGAACTTGTCGCCAATATTGAGGAATACTTTGCCTTCTTTGAAGGTTGATACGCGGATTTTAGGTCCCTGCAGGTCACCCAAAATAGCGACATGACGTCCCAGTTTGGCGGCAATTTCACGGACTTTATCCGCCCGCAGTTTGTGATCTTCTGGAGAGCCGTGCGAAAAGTTCATACGTACAACGTTTGCGCCCGCGGCGATAATTTTTTCAAGGTTGTTATCGCGGTCAGTTGCTGGGCCTAACGTGGTAACGATTTTGGTTCTGCGAAGCCTTCTGGACATGTAATACTCCGTTGACTGAAACAACTAGGTGTTGCGTGTGAACATTGATCCGGCCGTTCTGAAACATAACGGTAGAAATGAACGACCCGGATGATAAAAGGGTAGAACATCGTTATTGCTTTTAGCGGTCATCACTCTTGATGAGTAATTCTTTATCAAAACGCGATTCCTTGAGCGCTTCCTTGACACGCTTCAAGTTATCTCTAAATTTTGCACCACGGCGCAAAGTAAATCCCGTAGCCAGCACATCTATCACGGTCAGTTGAGCAAGTCGAGAGACCATAGGCATATAAATGTCAGTATCTTCCGGTACATCCAGGGTAATTGCCAGCGTGGCTTCACGCGCCAGCGGCGTTCCGGGGGAAGTAAGGGCGATCACCATGGCATCGTTTTCCCGCGCCAGCTGCGCCAGTTCAACCAGACTCTTTGTTCTGCCGGTATGTGAAATAAGGACAATGACGTCGTCATCGCTACAATTCATACAGCTCATACGTTGCAGTACAATATCGTCGGAATAGATAACCGGTACGTTAAAGCGGAAAAATTTATTCATGGCGTCGTGCGCCACGGCAGCGGACGAACCCAGACCGAAAAAGGCGATTTTCTTTGCCTGGGTTAATAAATCTACCGCCCGATTGACCGCCGCGTTATCCAGCGACTGACGGACGTGGTCCAGGCTTGCCATGGCAGATTCGAAGATTTTCCCGGTGTAGGACTCGACGCTATCATCCTCATCGACATTACGATTAACATACGGGGTACCATTAGCCAGACTTTGTGCCAAATGCAGTTTAAAATCAGGGAAGCCTCGTGTGTCCATGCTGCGACAGAAGCGATTCACGGTCGGCTCACTGACGTTGGCTTCCAGAGCCAACGTGGCAATACTTGAATGGATAGCCCGGTCAGGTGAGGTCAGAATAACATCGGCGACCTTACGTTCTGACTTGCTCAGATGTTCCAGTTTTAACTGGATTTTTTCCAGCATATTCATTATGTGAGTAGACTCATCGGCCATGGGCAAAAACGATTTCAGCGATATGGGGAAATCGAGCGGTAACTCTGGTAGATATTACCCCTGTGAACCCACATTCGGAGCAAAATGGACAGAAAAGTTGTTGTTTTTTTTCAATACATGATCGGAGTCGGGTTTTCTTACGTCTTCATGGTCACGTAAAAAAGCGACTTTTTTATCCATTTTGCGGCGGTAAACGTCAATAACGCCGCTGTTCACGGTAACAGCACGGCTGGATAAGCGTTTACGGTTCACGGAATCACGTAAAAGCAGTACAGTGCACTGTAATAAAATTACATTCAGTGTCGGGCATGAATACCCGACACTCAACTGAGGAGAATGACATGGCGGTAACGCAAACAGCCCAGGCATGTGACCTGGTCATTTTCGGCGCGAAGGGCGACCTTGCACGTCGAAAATTGCTGCCTTCCCTGTATCAGCTGGAAAAAGCCGGCCAGATTAACCCGGACACCCGCATTATTGGAGTTGGCCGCGCTGACTGGGACAAAGCAGCCTATACCAAGGTTGTACGCGAAGCGCTCGAAACTTTCATGAAAGAAAAAATCGATGAAAGTTTGTGGGAAACCCTCAGTGGTCGTCTGGAGTTTTGTAACCTGGACGTCAATGATACCGCTGCCTTTAGCCGTCTGGGCGACATGCTGGATCAAAAAGCACGCACCACGATTAACTACTTTGCCATGCCGCCAAGCACGTTTGGCGCGATCTGCAAAGGCTTAGGGGAAGCGAGATTGAACGCTAAACCGGCGCGCGTGGTGATGGAAAAGCCGCTGGGAACGTCGCTGGCAACCTCCCGCGAAATTAACGACCAGGTCGGTCAATATTTTGAAGAATGTCAGGTTTACCGTATTGACCACTATCTGGGCAAAGAAACGGTACTAAACCTGCTGGCACTGCGCTTTGCCAACTCCCTGTTTGTGAACAACTGGGATAACCGCACCATCGATCACGTCGAAATTACCGTGGCGGAAGAGGTGGGTATCGAAGGCCGTTGGGGTTATTTTGACCAGGCCGGTCAGATGCGCGACATGATCCAGAACCACTTGCTGCAGATTCTGTGCATGATCGCCATGTCGCCGCCGTCTGATCTGAGCGCCGACAGCATCCGTGATGAGAAAGTGAAGGTCCTGAAATCACTGCGCCGTATCGATCGTACGAACGTGCGTGAAAAAACGGTGCGTGGTCAGTACACCACCGGTTTTGCACAAGGTAAAAAAGTACCGGGGTACCTGGAAGAAGAGGGTGCGAACAAGAGCAGCAACACCGAAACCTTTGTCGCTATCCGTGTGGATATCGACAACTGGCGCTGGGCGGGCGTGCCGTTTTACCTGCGTACCGGTAAGCGTCTGCCGACCAAGTGCTCTGAAGTGGTGGTGTACTTCAAAACGCCTGAACTTAACCTGTTTAAAGAATCCTGGCAGGATCTGCCGCAGAACAAGCTGACCATCCGTTTGCAGCCGGACGAAGGTGTCGATATCCAGGTGCTTAACAAAGTGCCGGGTCTGGACCACAAGCATAATCTGCAGATAACCAAGCTGGATCTGAGCTATTCCGAAACCTTCAATCAAACGCACCTGGCAGATGCCTACGAGCGCTTGCTGTTGGAAACTATGCGCGGCATTCAGGCGCTGTTCGTGCGCCGTGATGAAGTCGAAGAAGCATGGAAGTGGGTGGACTCCATCACCGAAGCTTGGGCGATGGACAACGACGCACCGAAGCCGTATCAGGCTGGGACCTGGGGACCGGTTGCCTCGGTGGCCATGATCACCCGTGACGGTCGTTCCTGGAACGAATTCGAGTAAAATTCCAACTAGCCATTAGGTGTTATTTTACCGGTAACATGATCTAACACAGATTGTAGAATAATTTTTGCACTTTTAAGCCTCGCGTGGATTCACCCGCGGGGCTTTTTTTATTACACTGCCTGAAACGATTTTGCCCCTGAGCTACGGCCAGCAAGCTATTCAGCATGGTGTTACCTTGCTGAAACGCATTGTTAATCCTGATGCTCTGACAGATAAATTTTAGGAGCCTCTATGAATCCGAATTTGTTACGCGTAACACAACGTATCGTTGAACGTTCTCAAAAGACGCGTTCTGCCTACCTCGCCCGTATCGAACAGGCCAAGACGAACACCGTTCATCGTTCGCAGCTGGCGTGCGGGAATCTGGCCCACGGTTTTGCCGCCTGTCAGCCAGAAGATAAAGCATCTCTGAAAAGCATGCTGCGTAACAATATCGCGATCATTACCTCCTATAACGACATGCTTTCTGCGCATCAGCCGTATGAGCATTATCCGGATATCATTCGCAAAGCCTTGCATGCAGCCAATGCGGTAGGCCAGGTTGCGGGTGGTGTGCCGGCGATGTGTGATGGCGTCACTCAGGGACAGGACGGGATGGAGCTTTCCCTGCTGAGCCGCGAAGTGATTGCAATGTCGGCGGCTATTGGCTTGTCTCATAACATGTTCGATGGCGCGCTGTTCCTCGGCGTGTGTGACAAAATTGTCCCGGGGCTGGTGATGGCGGCGCTGTCGTTTGGTCATCTGCCGTCCATCTTTATCCCTTCAGGCCCGATGGCGAGTGGTCTGGCGAACAAAGAAAAAGTCCGTATCCGCCAGCTCTATGCCGAAGGCAAAGTTGACCGTATGGCGCTACTGGAATCCGAAGCCGCGTCTTATCACGCGCCGGGAACCTGTACTTTCTACGGTACCGCAAACACCAACCAGATGGTGGTGGAGTTTATGGGCATGCAGTTGCCGGGCTCCTCTTTCGTGCATCCTGATGCCCCCCTGCGTGAAGCGCTGACCGCGGCGGCGGCGCGTCAGGTCACACGCCTGACCGGTAACGGCAACGAGTGGATGCCTATCGGTAAAATGATTGATGAAAAAGTGGTGGTGAACGGTATTGTGGCCCTGCTGGCGACCGGGGGGTCAACCAACCATACGATGCACCTGGTGGCGATGGCGCGCGCGGCAGGCATTCTCATCAACTGGGATGACTTCTCCGATCTGTCCGATATCGTGCCGTTGATGGCGCGTCTGTACCCTAACGGTCCGGCCGATATTAACCACTTCCAGGCCGCGGGCGGTGTACCGGTGTTGATGCGTGAGCTGCTCAATGCGGGTCTGCTGCATGAAGATGTCAACACCGTCGCGGGCTTTGGCTTGTCGCGTTATACCCAGGAACCGTGGCTGAACAACGGCGAACTGGACTGGCGAGAAGGGGCTGAGAAGTCGCTGGATAGTAGCGTGATTGCTACCTTTGACCAGCCGTTCTCGCATCATGGCGGCACCAAAGTGCTGAGCGGCAACCTGGGGCGCGCGGTGATGAAAACTTCCGCGGTACCGGTTGAAAACCAGATCATCGAAGCCCCGGCAATTGTCTTTGAGAGTCAGCATGATGTGTTACCGGCCTTTGATGCGGGCCTGCTTGACCGTGACTGCGTGGTGGTCGTTCGCCATCAGGGGCCAAAAGCGAACGGTATGCCAGAATTACATAAACTCATGCCGCCTCTTGGTGTATTATTGGACCGTTGTTTCAAAATTGCGTTAGTTACCGATGGACGACTTTCAGGTGCTTCAGGTAAAGTGCCTTCAGCAATCCATGTAACACCGGAAGCTTATGATGGCGGGCTACTGGCAAAAGTACGCGATGGCGACATCATTCGAGTGAATGGACAGACAGGTGAATTGACGCTGCTGGTCGATGAAGAGGAACTTGCCTCTCGTCAGCCCCACATTCCTGACCTCAGCGCATCGCGGGTAGGAACAGGGCGTGAGATGTTCAGTGCGTTGCGCGAAAAGCTGTCCGGTGCGGAGCAGGGCGCAACCTGTATCGATTTTTAAGACTCATTTTGTAATCAGGCGAGAGAAGAAACTCTGATGAAAAACTGGAAGACAAGTGCAGAAGCAATCCTGACCACTGGCCCGGTTGTACCGGTTATCGTGGTGAATAAACTGGAACACGCGGTGCCGATGGCAAAAGCGCTGGTTGCAGGGGGTGTTCGTGTTCTGGAAGTGACCTTACGTACCGCATGTGCGATGGACGCCATTCGTGCTATCGCCAAAGAAGTGCCGGATGCGATCGTCGGTGCAGGTACCGTACTGAACCCGCAGCAGCTCGCGGAAGTGACGGAAGCTGGTGCGCAGTTTGCTATTAGCCCAGGACTGACCGAGCCTCTGCTGAAAGCGGCAACCGAAGGGACGATTCCTCTGATCCCAGGCATCAGCACCGTTTCTGAACTGATGCTGGGCATGGATTACGGCTTGAAAGAATTCAAATTCTTCCCGGCTGAAGCGAACGGCGGGACAAAAGCGCTGCAGGCGATTGCGGGTCCGTTCTCCCAGGTGCGTTTCTGCCCGACTGGCGGTATTTCTCCGGCCAACTACCGTGACTATCTGGCGCTGAAAAGCGTACTGTGTATCGGCGGCTCCTGGCTGGTTCCGGCGGATGCGCTGGAAGCGGGTGACTACGATCGCATTACCAAACTTGCTCGCGAAGCGGTAGAAGGCGCGAAGCAGTAAATCGTTAAATGCCCGATGGTGCGACTGGAACGCACCATCGGGTTTGTTCACGCCGGAAAATCCCCCTGCTGGCGCGCGACCAGCGTCAGGATCGAGTACAGCGCCACCGCTTGCTGATGCTGATTGAAAATCTCCACTGACCATTCCACTACGCCTGTGGCCTTCTCTTCAGCGCTGCGCTGGCGTTTCACCGTTTTACGTTTGCAGGTCAGGCGTACCTGGATAGTATCGCCCGGTTTTACCGGCTCGATAAAGCGCAGGTTTTCCATGCCGTAGTTGGCGATAACCGGGCCGACGCCCGCGTCAACAAACAGCCCGGCGGCGGCAGAAATCAGGAAGTAACCGTGCACCACGCGCTCGCCAAAAATCGACTCTGCGGCGGCAATTTTGTCCATGTGAGCGTAGAAGTGATCGCCGCTCAGGCAGGCAAAGTTGACGATATCCGCTTCGGTCAGCGTGCGGCGCGGGGTCAGCAGGCTGTCGCCCGGCTGGATCTCTTCAAAATATTTGCGGAACGGGTGGACGCGGTCTTCCGCCACCTGCGCGCCGCGCACCCATTGCTGGCCGATGGCGGCAAGCATCGTCGGGCTGCCCTGAATCGCGGTGCGCTGCATGTAATGCTTCACCGCCCGCAGTCCGCCGAGTTCTTCGCCGCCGCCCGCGCGTCCCGGACCGCCGTGTACCAGCTGCGGTAGCGGGGAACCGTGGCCGGTGGATTCGACAGAAGATTCTTCGTTCAGCACCTGAATACGCCCGTGGGCGCGGGCAGCACCGAGAATAAACGCACGCGCCAGTGCGCCATCTGCCGTCACTAACGTTCCCGCCAGGCTACCTTCACCAGCGCGCGCCAGCTGCATCGCGTGCTCGCTATTCTGATACGGCATCAGCGTCGCCACCGGGCCAAATGCTTCAATCGCGTGAACCGCCGCCACTTCAT
Source organism: Citrobacter sp. wls718 (assembly GCF_005280945.1). Lineage (NCBI taxonomy): Bacteria > Pseudomonadati > Pseudomonadota > Gammaproteobacteria > Enterobacterales > Enterobacteriaceae > Citrobacter > Citrobacter sp. wls718. The sequence continues at coordinate 37,469 of NZ_SZWV01000106.1, read as the reverse complement.
CCGGCTGCGCGCAGAACAGCAGCGTCGGCGGGAAGAATGCCCCGGCAGCATTAAGATCGGCTTTGCCACCCAGCAGCACGTCACATCCGGCTTCCAGCAGGCGGTTGACGTTATCCTGTACGTCCTGACGCTGCTCGCCGTTGACCAGCGCGCCCATCTTCACACCTTCCTGCGCCGGGTCGCCGACCACCACTTTTTGCAGACGCGCAATCAGCGCCTCGCTCACCGCTTTCACCTGCGCCTGTGGCACGATAATCCGGCGAATAGCGGTACATTTTTGCCCGGCTTTGGTGGTCATCTCGCGCACCACTTCACGGATAAACAGCGCAAATTCAGGCTGTTCCGGCGTCACATCGTCACCCAGCACGCAGCAGTTCAGCGAGTCCGCTTCCATGGTGAAGGGGACAGACTTCGCCACCAGATTCGGATGCACGCGCAGCTGTTGCCCGGTTTTTGCTGAGCCGGTAAAAGTCACCACGTCCTGATGATCAAGCTGGTCGAGCAGGTCGCCCGCGCCGCCGCAAATCAGGCTAATCGCGCCGTCCGGCACCAGCCCGCTATCGACAATCGCTTTGACCATCGCCTGAGTTAACTGCGCGGTGGCGGTGGCCGGTTTGATGATCGCGGGCATCCCGGCAAGCCAGGTTGGGGCCAGCTTTTCTAACATGCCCCAGCACGGGAAGTTAAAGGCGTTGATATGCACCGCCACGCCGGATTTTGAGGTCAGCACGTGACGCGCGGCAAAGCCGCCTTGTTTGGACAGCGGGATCAGCTCATCTTCCGGCCACAGGGTATCGTCCGGCAGTTCACGGCTGCCCAGCCCGGCATAGGTGAAGAGGGTGCCGATACCGCCTTCAATATCCACCCAGCTATCCGCACGCGTCGCGCCGGTCTCGGCGGAGATGGCATAGAAATCGGCCTTCAGCTCCAGCAGATGTTTCGCCACCGCTTTTAATATCGCGCTGCGTTCAATAAAGGTCATCGCCTGTAACGCTTTGCCGCCGTGCTCGATGGCGAAGCGACGCGCCTGCGCCATATCCAGCCCCTCGCTTGTGACTTCCCACAGCGCTTCGCCGCTGATGGCGTGATGAATAGTGCGGGTGCGGCCCCGGCCGGTCTGCCAGGTGCCGGATAAATAGCTGGCTAACTGCTGCATGGTTATTCTCCAAATGTGTTACGTAATATCGCTATAAATAGTTCTTTTCTGAATCATAAAATGCAAGCCTGATTTTAATAATTTGTTAACAATGCGATCGAGGACACTATCCCTGATAGTGATACAAGCCTGTTTATAAAAGGATTACTAAAACCCTTTGCGGTACTCATCACAAAATGCACAAACAAAATTTGTGGTTTTATTTAACTAAGATGTAACTTTTATAAAACAAAGTGATTCGCAAAAATTAATTTATTGAATTTATCGGAATCATAAGGTGATGACGTGACAGAAGAACATAGCTTTGACCGGCGCATCGCGCAGGATACCGCCATCGAACCACAGGACTGGATGCCGGATGCCTACCGCAAAACGCTGATTCGCCAGATTGGTCAGCATGCGCATTCGGAAATTGTTGGCATGCTGCCGGAAGGTAACTGGGTAACTCGCGCCCCAACGCTTCGCCGCAAAGCGATTCTGCTGGCGAAAGTGCAGGATGAAGCCGGGCACGGCCTGTACCTCTACAGCGCTGCCGAAACCCTCGGCTGCGCCCGTGAAGATCTGTATCAGAAGATGCTCGACGGGCAGATGAAGTACTCCTCCATTTTTAACTATCCAACCCTGACCTGGGCCGATATCGGCGTCATCGGCTGGCTGGTTGATGGCGCTGCGATCGTCAATCAGGTGGCTTTGTGTCGCACCTCCTACGGCCCGTATGCCAGGGCGATGGTCAAAATCTGCAAAGAAGAGAGCTTCCACCAGCGTCAGGGTTTTGAAGCCTGCATGGCGCTGGCGGCAGGGAGCGAAGAACAGCGGCAGATGTTGCAGGACGCCATCAACCGCTTCTGGTGGCCAGCGCTGATGATGTTCGGCCCAAGCGACGACAACTCGCCGAACAGCGCCCGCAGCATGGCGTGGAAAATCAAATTGCATTCCAACGACGAATTGCGTCAGCGCTTTGTCGACAACACCGTGCCGCAGGTGGAAATCCTCGGCATGCAGGTGCCGGATGCTGACCTGACGCTTGACGCAGCCACCGGTCACTACCGCTACGGCGAAATTGACTGGCAGGAACTTAATGAAGTCATCAACGGGCGTGGCATCTGTAACCACGAGCGTCTGGGCGCAAAACGCAAGGCCTGGGAAGAGGGGGCATGGGTGCGCGAAGCCGCGCTGGCGCATGCCGAAAAACAGCAGGCCCGCAGCGCCGCCTAAGGAGAATAAAGATGAGCAAAACATACTGGCCGTTATACGAAGTGTTTGTCCGCAGCAAACAAGGTTTGTCTCACCGCCACGTAGGCAGCCTGCACGCCGCCGATGACCAGATGGCGCTGGAAAACGCGCGCGATGCCTACACCCGTCGCAGCGAAGGTTGTTCGATTTGGGTAGTGAAGGCGAGCGAAATTGTCGCCTCGCAACCGGAAGAACGCGGTGCGTTTTTCGACCCGGCAGAGAGCAAAGTTTACCGTCACCCGACGTTCTACACCGTGCCGGACGGCATGGAACATATGTGAGGCAACGATGAATAACCTGAATCCCGTTGCCGCCTATGCTCTGCGTCTGGGCGATAACGGCCTGGTGCTGGCCCAGCGTTTAGGTCAATGGTGCGGTCATGCGCCGGAGCTGGAGATCGATCTGGCGCTGACCAATATTGCCCTCGATCTGCTCGGTCAGGCGCGCAATTTTCTCAGCTATGCCGCTGAACTCAACGGCAGCGGCGATGAAGACACGCTGGCCTTTGGTCGCGATGAACGTCAGTTCCGCAATTTGCTGCTGGTTGAACAACCCAACGGCAACTTTGCCGACACACTCGCCCGCCAGTTCTTTATCGACGTCTGGCACGTGGCGCTGTTCAGCCGCCTGGTGAACAGCCGTGACGCGCAGCTTGCCGCTATCGCCGCCAAAGGGCTGAAAGAAGTGCGTTATCACCAGCGTTTTAGCCGCGGCTGGCTGGAGCGTCTGGGTAACGGCACCGAACACTCGGCAAATCTGATGCAGCAAGCGGTGGACAACCTGTGGCGCTTCACCGGCGAGCTGTTCCAGGCCGATGAGCTGGAGATCGAATTAATTGCGCAGGGGATCGCCGTCGATCCGCGTGAGCTACAGGCCGAATGGCAGGCGACGGTGCACACCGCGCTGCTCGATTCTGGTTTGCAGATCCCGCAAGAAGCGGCGTTCCGCAGCGGCGGGAAACAGGGGCTGCACAGTGAACATCTGGGGCCAATGCTGGCAGAGATGCAGTACTTGCAACGTGCTTACCCCGGTCAGCAGTGGTAAACGGAGGTCGCTATGCAACGTCTTGCCACCATCGCGCCCGCTGAGGTGCATACCGTTTGGGGATTGCTAAGCGCTATCCCCGACCCGGAAGTGCCGGTGCTGACCATTACCGATCTCGGCATGGTGCGCCGCGTGGAACGTCACGGCGACGGCTGGGTGATTGGCTTCACGCCAACCTATTCCGGCTGTCCGGCAACCGAACATCTGTTAGGTGAAATCCGCGCGGTGATGACCGAGCACGGCTACATCCCGGTGCACATTGTGTTGCAGCTTGACCCGCCGTGGACCACCGACTGGATGAGCCCGGACGCCCGCGAACGCCT
>NZ_SZWV01000106.1:3873-33676 GCF_005280945.1 Citrobacter sp. wls718 | reverse complement strand
GTACGGCATCAGCCCGCCGCAGGCCCACGCCTGTCACGCCGACGAGATGCCGAAGGATGTGCTCTGTCCACGCTGCGGTAGCACCCACAGCTCGCTGATTAGCGAATTCGGTTCCACAGCCTGCAAAGCGCTGTATCGCTGCGAAAGCTGCCGTGAACCCTTTGATTACTTTAAATGTATTTGAGGTCGCGATGACAACATTTCATTCGCTTACCGTGGCAAATGTTGAGCCGGAAACCCGCGATGCGGTGACCATCACCTTTGCCATTCCCGACGCGCTACGCAGCGCCTACGCCTTCCGTCCGGGCCAGCATCTGACGCTGAAAACCCGTCTTGGTGGCGAAGAGTTGCGTCGCTGCTACTCCATTTGTCGCAGTCGCTCACCGGCAGAAATCAGCGTGGCGGTGAAAGCCATCGACGGTGGCCGTTTTTCACGCTTCGCCCAGAGCGATATCCAGCAGGGCATGGAATTCGAGGTGATGGTGCCGCAGGGTCACTTTGGCTACCAGCCACAGGTCGATCGCAGCGCCCACTATCTGGCGATTGCTGCCGGTTCCGGGATCACGCCGATGATGGCGATTATCGAAGCCACGCTGGCGATGGAAAGCGACAGCCGCTTCACCCTGATTTACGGCAACCGCAGCAGCCACAGCATGATGTTCCGTCAGGCGCTGGCCGATCTGAAAGACCGCTATCCGCAGCGTTTACAGGTGATTCATCTGTTCAGCCAGGAGTCGATGGACAGCGACCTGTTACAGGGGCGCATTGACGGCGACAAACTGCGCGCGCTGTCTGAGCATCTGCTCGATTTCAGCCGCTTTGACGATGCCTTTATCTGCGGCCCGTCGGCGATGATGGACGACGCTGAAACCACGCTGCGTGCGCTGGGAATGCCGGCAAAAGCCATTCACCTTGAGCGTTTCAATACGCCGGGCACCAGCGTTAAACGCGCCACCGGCGTACAGGCAGAAGGGCGTACTGTGACGTTGCGTCAGGACGGTCGCGAGCGTCTGATTTCACTGACTGCCGATGACGAGAGCATTCTCGACGCCGCACTGCGTCAGGGGGCTGATTTGCCGTTCGCTTGCAAAGGCGGCGTCTGCGCTACCTGCAAATGCAAAGTGGTGCACGGAGAAGTGGCGATGGCCGCCAACTACAGCCTCGAAGCCGACGAACTGGCGGCGGGCTATGTGCTGAGCTGTCAGGCGCTGCCAACCAGCGGCGATGTGGTGGTCGACTTTGATGCGCGGGGGATGGCATGAGCGAACTCCTTATTACCCGTCACGACCGCGTTTTACAGCTGACGCTGAACCGTCCGCAGGCGCGTAATGCGCTGAATAACGCGTTGCTGACCCAGCTTGCCGAGGCGCTGGAAAGTGCGGCGGGGGACTCAAGCGTTAGCGTCTGCGTGATAAGCGGCAACCCGCGCTACTTTGCCGCCGGTGCCGATCTCAACGAAATGGCAGAAAAAGATTTGCCCGCCACTTTTGATGATATTCGCCCGCGCTTATGGGCGCGTATCGATGCCTTTAACAAGCCGCTGATTGCGGTGGTCAACGGCTACGCGCTGGGCGCGGGCTGCGAGCTGGCGCTGCTGTGCGACCTGGTGATTGCCGGGGATAACGCCCGCTTTGGTCTGCCGGAAATCACCCTCGGCACCATGCCGGGCGCGGGCGGCACCCAGCGTTTGATTCGCAGCGTCGGGAAAGCGCTGGCCAGCCGCATGGTACTGAGCGGTGAAAGCATTGATGCTCAGCGGGCACAGCAGGCGGGGCTGGTCAGCGATATCCACCCAGCCAACCTTTCTGACGAATACGCGCTGAAACTGGCGACGACGATTGCCCGTCACTCACCGCTGGCGCTGCGTGCCGCCAAACAGTCGTTACGTCTGGCGCAGGAAGTGAGCTTGCAGGCCGGGCTAACCCAGGAGCGCCAGCTGTTTACGCTGCTCAGCGCCACCGAAGACCGTCGCGAAGGCATCGCTGCCTTTTTAGAAAAACGCACCCCAGCCTTCAAAGGACGTTAACCGTGGACGCATTCATTCTTAGCGATATCGACCAGGGCGTGATGACCCTCACCCTGAACCGCCCGGACCGACTCAACAGCTTTAACGACGCCATGCACCAGCAGTTGTCCGAATGCCTGAAGCAGGCTGAACGCGACGAGACCATTCGCTGCCTGCTGATTACCGGTGCCGGGCGCGGTTTTTGTGCCGGACAGGATCTGAACGATCGTAACGTTGACCCAAGCGGCCCCGCACCGGATTTAGGCATGTCGGTGGAGCGTTTTTATAACCCGCTGGTGCGTCGCTTAGCCGGGCTGCCGAAGCCGGTGATTTGTGCGGTCAACGGCGTAGCGGCAGGTGCCGGTGCCACGCTGGCGCTGGGCTGCGATATCGTGCTGGCGGCGCGTTCTGCGAAATTTGTGATGGCTTTCAGCAAGCTAGGTCTGGTACCGGACTGCGGCGGTAGCTGGGTATTACCGCGCGTCACTACCCGCGCCCGCGCGATGGGGTTGATGCTGCTGGGCGACAGCTTGAGCGCAGAACAAGCCGCGCAGTGGGGCATGATCTGGCAACTGGTTGATGACGCAGAGCTGAAAGACACCAGCCTGGCGCTGGCGCGCCATCTGGCTTCCCAGCCCACCTACGGTTTAGGGCTTATCAAGAAAGCGTTGCAGCTGGCGGAAACCAACTCCCTGGATGACCAGCTTGACGTTGAGCGCGATTTCCAGCGCCTCGCCGGGCGCAGCGACGACTATCGCGAGGGCGTCAGCGCCTTCCTTGGCAAACGTCCTCCACAGTTCAGCGGGAAATAAGCCATGACGCAAACACTCCACACCGTCGCCGTGATTGGCGGTGGCACCATGGGCGCAGGCATCGTTGAAGTGGCTGCCAGCGTCGGGCATTCGGTACTGCTGTATGACATTTCCGCCGACGCGATTACTCGCGCCATCGACGGTATTGCCCAGCGTCTGGATTCCCGCGTCAGTCGCGGGAAAATCAGCGCCGAGCAAGCACAGATGCTGCTGGCTCGCATTACTCCGGCAACTGAACTGAATCAGCTTGCGGAGGCGCAACTGGTGATTGAAGCGGCGTCCGAGCGTCTGGAGATCAAACTGGCGCTGTTCAGCCAACTGGCGGAGATCTGCTCCCCGTCGACGTTGCTGACCAGCAATACCTCATCGATTTCCATTACCGCCATTGCCGCTGGCATTAAACATCCCGAGCGCGTAGCCGGGCTGCATTTCTTTAACCCGGCACCGGTGATGAAGCTGGTCGAAGTGGTCAGTGGGCTGGCGACCTCAGCCGAAGTGGTTGAGCAACTGTGCCAGTGCGTAATCACCTGGGGTAAACAGCCGGTGCGCTGCCGTTCAACGCCGGGCTTTATCGTCAACCGCGTGGCGCGTCCGTTTTACGCCGAAGCCTGGCGAGCGCTGGAAGAGCAGGTGGCGATGCCTGAGGTGATTGACGCCGCATTACGTGACGGCGGCGGGTTCCCGATGGGGCCGCTGGCGCTGACCGACCTTATCGGCCAGGACGTCAATTTTGCGGTGACCTGTTCGGTATTTAACGCCTTCTGGCAGGACCGACGTTTTCTGCCGTCGCTGCTGCAACAGGAGCTGGCCATCGCCGGGCGTCTGGGCAAGAAGAGTGGGCACGGTGTTTATCGCTGGCCTGTTGAAGCACCGCCCGAACAGGCGCTGGCTGCGGTGCCAGCGCAATGCGCCGCAAAAAACATTAAGCGTGACGTTGTCACTGAATTGGACGATGTGCTGCTGCTGGAAACCACCGGTGAAACCGCGCTGGCCTTAAGTGTGCAGCACAATCGCCCGGTGGTGGTGTACGACTACGCGGCGGGCGACACGGTAGTGCTGGCAAGTGCTGCCACCAATCAACAAGCCGCCACCGATAAAGCGGTTTATTTCTTCCAGCAGCAGGGCAAAAAGGTGCTGCACATCGCCGATTATCCCGGTCTGCTGGTGTGGCGCACGGTGGCGATGCTGGCGAACGAAGCGCTGGACGCGCTGCAAAAAGGCGTCGCCAGCGCCGAGGATATCGATACCGCCATGCGTCTGGGCGTCAACTACCCGCACGGCCCGATTGGCTGGGGTGAATCACTGGGATGGGGGCGCGTCCTGCGTCTGCTGGAGAACCTGCAACAGCATTACGGCGAAGAACGCTATCGCCCGAGTGCGCTACTGCGCGAAAAAGCGCTACTGGAGATGCGTCATGAGTAATGAAGCCTGGCGCAACGCCCGCGCCATGTACGAGAACGATACCTGCGCCAAAACGCTGGGTATCAAGATTATCAAAATGGACGAAGGCTACGCGCAGATGACCATGGCGGTGTCACCGAATATGTTGAACGGCCATCAAACCTGCCACGGCGGACAGCTGTTTTCGCTGGCAGATACCGCATTCGCCTACGCCTGCAACAGTCAGGGGCTGGCGGCGGTGGCGTCGGCTGCCAGCATTGATTTCCTGCGTCCGGCCTATGTTGGTGAGCTACTAACCGCCACTGCGTGGGTGAAGCAGCAGGGCAAGCTGACCGGCGTCTATGACATTGAAATTATCAACCAGCAGCAAAAAATCGTGGCCCTGTTTCGCGGCAAATCGCACCGCATCGGCGGCACCATTACAGGAGAAGTCTAATGCGTGACGCGTTTATTTGTGACGGCATTCGTACCCCGATTGGTCGCTACGGCGGTGCGCTGGCAGCCGTGCGTGCCGACGATCTGGCGGCCATCCCGCTGCGGGAATTACTCAACCGTAACCCCGCGCTTGACGCCAGCGCCATCGACGATGTGATCTTCGGCTGCGCCAATCAGGCCGGGGAAGATAACCGTAACGTGGCGCATATGGCGACGCTGCTGGCGGGCTATCCGCACACGGTGGCGGGCACCACCATCAACCGCCTGTGCGGTTCGGGGCTGGACGCGATTGGCTTTGCCGCTCGGGCGATTAAAGCCGGTGATGCGGATCTGTTGATTGCCGGTGGTGTGGAATCCATGTCCCGTGCGCCGTTTGTGATGGGCAAAGCCACCTCGCCGTTTCAGCGTCAGGCGGAGATGTTTGATACCACCATCGGCTGGCGTTTTGTGAACCCGCTCATGCAGCAACAATTTGGAACTGACAGCATGCCGGAAACGGCGGAGAATGTAGCTGAATTGTTAAATATCAGCCGCGAAGACCAGGACGCCTTTGCTTATCGCAGCCAGCAGCGCACGGCACAAGCTCAGCGCGATGGCATTCTGGCGCAGGAAATTGTGCCAGTGCAGATTATCGGCAAGAAGGGCGCGGTCAGCGCGGTGCGTGATGATGAACATCCGCGTGCGGAAACCACCCTCGAACAACTCTCTTCACTGAAAACCCCCTTCCGTAAAGGCGGCGTAATTACCGCCGGGAACGCCTCCGGCGTGAACGACGGTGCGGCGGCGATGATTATTGCCAGCGCAGAACAGGCTAGTGCGCAGGGGCTGACGCCGCGAGCACGCATCGTAGCGATGGCGACGGCGGGTGTGGAGCCGAAGTTTATGGGGCTGGGGCCGGTACCGGCAGTGCGTAAAGTGCTGGAGCGTGCCGGGCTGAATATTAACGATATGGATGTGATTGAGCTGAACGAAGCGTTTGCCGCTCAGGCGCTGGGCGTGATGCGTCAGCTCGGTCTGGCAGATGATGTTGAACACGTGAATCCCAACGGTGGCGCCATCGCCTTAGGCCACCCGTTGGGAATGAGCGGCGTGCGCTTAGCGCTGGCGGCAACGTTGGAACTGGAACGACGCAATGGACGCTATGCGCTGTGTACGATGTGTATTGGCGTGGGCCAGGGCATTGCCCTGATCCTCGAGCGAGTGTGAGCTAATTGACCTGCGGATACCCTACAAAATGACAACTACAACAACATTAGATCCGATTGAAACTGCATCGCGTGACGAATTACAGGCTCTGCAAACCGAACGTCTGAAGTGGACGTTAAAACACGCCTATGAAAATGTGCCGATGTATCGCCGTAAGTTCGATGCGGCGGGCGTTCATCCGGATGATTTCCGTGAGCTGAGTGACCTAAGCAAGTTTCCCTGCACCACCAAGCAGGACCTGCGTGATAACTATCCGTTCGACACCTTCGCGGTGCCGATGGAGCAGGTGGTGCGTATCCATGCGTCGTCTGGCACCACCGGCAAACCGACCGTCGTCGGCTATACGCAAAACGACATCGACACCTGGGCCAATATCGTGGCGCGCTCTCTGCGTGCGGCGGGCGGCACTGCGAAAGACAAAATCCACGTGGCCTACGGCTATGGCCTGTTTACCGGCGGCCTGGGCGCACATTACGGCGCGGAACGTTTAGGGGCCACGGTGATCCCGATGTCCGGCGGACAAACCGAGAAACAGGCGCAGCTGATTCGTGATTTCAAGCCTGACATGATCATGGTGACGCCGTCTTACTGCCTGAACCTGATTGAAGAACTCGAACGCCAGATGGGCGGCGACGCGCGCGGCTGCTCGCTGCGTACCGGCGTCTTTGGCGCCGAGCCGTGGACGGCAGGTATGCGTGCCGAAATCGAACGTCGTCTGGGGATTACCGCGCTGGATATTTACGGCCTGTCTGAAGTGATGGGGCCGGGCGTGGCGATGGAATGTATTGAAACCGGCGACGGCCCGACTATCTGGGAAGATCATTTCTTCCCGGAAGTGGTTAACCCGGAAGACGGCACGCCGCTGGCCGACGGCGAGCATGGCGAACTGCTGTTCACCACCCTGACCAAAGAAGCACTGCCGGTGATCCGCTATCGCACCCGCGACCTGACGCGCCTGCTGCCGGGCACCGCCCGCACCATGCGCCGGATGGATCGCATCAGCGGGCGCAGCGATGACATGCTGATTATTCGCGGCGTTAACGTCTTCCCATCGCAACTGGAAGAAGAGATCCTCAAGATTGAACATCTGGCGCCGCATTATCAGCTGGAAGTGGATCGTCGCGGGCATCTTGATTCACTTTCCGTGCGCGTGGAGCTAAAAGAGAGCGGTCTGGCGCTGGACCATGAGCAGCGCTGTCAGATTTGCCACCATCTGCGTCACCGTATTAAGTCGATGGTCGGTATTTCTACTGACGTGAGTATTGTGAACTGCGGCAGCATTCCACGCTCCGAAGGCAAAGCGTGCCGGGTGTTTGATTTGCGTAAAGTCGCAGCAAACGGTTAAGACGCGTAGGCCTGATAAGCGCAGCGCCATCAGGCGAAAGCGCACAGATTGCCGGATGGCGGCGTTGCCTTATCCGGCCTACCAATTCCCGCCGTTTCGCGGAATTATTCCTGTGCTATGATTCAAAAAGGATATAAATAACAACAGAATGAATCATATGGACAAACTCGACAGCTTTATTCAGCAGGCGGTGACCGCGATGCCCATTAGCGGCACCTCGCTTATCGCTTCGTTATACGGTGACTGCTTATCCCAGCGCGGCGGCGAAGTGTGGCTCGGCAGCGTGGCGGCACTGCTTGAAGGACTCGGCTTTGGTGAACGCTTTGTGCGCACCGCGCTGTTTCGCCTTAATAAAGAAGAGTGGCTGGACGTGGTGCGCATTGGCCGGCGCAGCTTCTACCGGCTGAGTGATAAAGGCCTGCGCCTGACACGACGCGCCGAAAGCAAAATTTATCGCGCCAGTGCCCCGGAATGGGACGGCACTTGGCTGTTATTACTTTCTGAAGGGCTAGAAAAAAATACCCTTAATGAAGTCAAAAAGCAGCTGATTTGGCAGGGGTTCGGCGTCCTTGCGCCAAGCCTGCTGGCCTCGCCGTCGCAAAAGCTGGCGGATGTGCAGTCGCTACTACACGAAGCGGGTGTGGCGGAAAATGTGATTGTATTTGAAGCACATTCACCGCTGGCCATTTCTCGCGCTGCGCTGCGTGAGTGTGTGGAAGAGTGCTGGCAACTGACCGAACAGAACGCCATGTACGAGGCGTTTATCACATTGTTCCGCCCGCTGTTGCCGCTGCTGCGTGACGCCGATGCGGGTGAGCTGACGCCGGAACGCTGCTTCCAGATCCGTCTGCTGCTGATCCATTTCTATCGTCGGGTGGTACTGAAAGATCCGCTGTTACCAGAGGAACTGCTGCCCGCCCACTGGCTGGGTCAGACCGCACGCCAGCTGTGTATCAATATCTATCAACGCGTCGCGCCCGGTGCTCAGGCTTTTGTCAGTGAAAAAGGCGAAAGTTCAGTGGGCGAACTGCCCGCGCCGGGGCCGCTCTATTATCAACGCTTTGGTGGATTAGCCGAGGCGTAACAGGAGAAGCCATGCCGATTTACCAGATGGACGGAATGATCCCCGTCGTACCTAACGAAAGCTATGTTCACCCGACCGCCGTACTGATCGGCGATGTGATCCTCGGCAAAGGGGTTTACGTGGGTCCTAACGCTAGCCTGCGCGGCGATTTTGGTCGTATCGTGGTGAAAGATGGCGCGAATATTCAAGATAACTGCGTAATGCACGGTTTCCCGGGCCAGGACACGGTGGTGGAAGAAGACGGGCATATCGGCCACGGCGCCATTCTGCACGGTTGTGTGATTGGTCGTAATGCGCTGGTCGGTATGAGCGCAGTAATTATCGACGGGGCGACCATTGGTGAAAACAGTATTGTCGGCGCGTCGGCGTTTGTGAAAGCACGGGCTGAGATGCCCGCCAACCATCTGATTGTCGGTAGCCCGGCAAAAGCGATTCGCACCCTAACCGAGCAGGAACTGACGTGGAAGATGCAGGGCACACGTGAATATCAGGTACTGGTAGAGCGCTGTCAGCACACGCTTTCTGAAGTGCAACCGCTGACCGAAGCGGAACCCAACAGAAAACGGCTGGAGTTTGATGAAGATCTGAAGCCGAAATCAGCGAGTTAGCTCGGGGCAAGCGGGCGTCGGGTTACCGGCGTTGTCATCGGGGAGACAACGCCGGGCACAATGTTCTTATCAGAACTGATAGCTGGCGGTGACGCTGACGTTACGCGGTTCACCATAGACGATAGAGCCGTCAATGTTGGTGTCGTAAGTCTTATCGAACAGGTTGTTCAGGTTGCCCTGCAGGGAGAAGTTTTTTGTCACTTGGTAACGGGTGAATAAATCTACCAATGCGTAGCTACCCTGTTCGGCACGGAACGTCCCGTACGGCGTCACGGTATCGCTGTAAACGCGATTCTGCCAGTTAACACCACCGCCGACGGTCAGCTCCGGTATCGCTGGCAGACGATAACGGGTGAACAGTTTCACCGTAGTACGTGGCAGGTTTGGGTTCACCGCCTTGCCTTCGTTATCTTCGGCAACGTAGCGCGTTGCGCCAAACGTCATCTGCCAGTTATCGGTGATTGCACCGTTCACTTCGAATTCAACCCCTTTGCTGACTGTACCATTGCTCGACTTATAGGCCGTTTCGCCATTGCTTCCAGCAATTGGCGTGCCGGTAGACTGTGCCAGGTTATCCTGCTCGATCCGGAATACCGCAAGGGTGGTGGTCAGGCGACTGTTCATCCAGTCCGACTTTAACCCCATCTCATAGTTGTTACCGGTGATCGGAGAGAGGTATTTACCCGAGCTGTCACGTTTGTTCTGTGGCTGGAAAATAGAGGTATAGCTGGCGTAGGTTGACCAGTTATCATCAATGTCATATACCAGACCGGCATACGGTGTGGTGTGATTTTTTTCCATGCTGTAGGTCAGGGTGTCGATACGCCAGTTGGTATAACGCGCGCCGAGGATCAAGTGCAGCGGGTCGGCCAGCGAAACACGCGTCGCCGCGTAGAGCGATTTCATGTGGGTGGTATCGTCCTGGGCCAGCGATTGTGGACGCCAGTTAGTCTCAGGAATATTACCGTCGAAGTTATTGAAATTCCCTACTTCGTTCGGATACACATTATCCCAGGCATTGACATAACGGTTGTTCTGTTTGCTGTAGCTGCCGCCGAGCATCAGGTTATGTTGACGACCAAACAGGTCGTAGCCACCGTCGGCGAACAGATCAACCGCATCGATCTTACGCTTGCCGCTGTTCCACCCCGTGCCGCCGACGTTGTCGAAGCCAGGTCCATAATTAGCATAAGGGCCGACCAGCATACCGGTGTTTTTGTCGACATAGGCATCGATGTACATTGTTTTGCTGTCGAACTTAACCTCAGAGTGGGTAGCGTTCAGGGTTGTCTGCCAGGTATCGGCAAAACGCTGTTTCAGCGTGACAAAGACTTTGTTGATGTCTTTGTCATTGTAGGCCCAGTCCGGAGCCGTGCTGCGTGAACGATCATAGCTGTTTTTGCTGCCGTCGGTATTCCAGCGCGGCAGGCCACCCCAGGTTGGGCTGTTAACGTCAATACGCTGGTATTCATAACCGGCAGACAGGCTGGTGGTGTTACCCAGATCCGCATCGACAATCCCGGAGAAGAACATTTTTTCGCTGTTGTAGCGGTCAAGCCAGGAGTCGTTATTCTGATATCCGGCGACGATGCGGGCGCGCACATTGCCATCTTCGGTTAACGGACTCTGTAAATCAGTGACATAGCGCTGTTTATTCCAGCTGCCGTATTCTGCCGACACATTACCGGTGAACTCGCGGCTGGTGGCGTGTTTACGAATCATGTTAATGGAGGCCGAAGGATTGCCCGTTCCGGTCATCAAACCGTTCGCTCCGCGCACCACTTCTACGCGTTCAAACAAGGCGGTGTCGGAAAGTGCATCGCCGAGGTTCCAGCGGGATTCAAAATAGGTCGGGATCCCGTCGACCATATAGTTATCAATCTCAAATCCGCGGGAAAAATAGCTGTTACGATCGGAGTCAGCCTGGCTTTTACTGATACCGAGCGTATTGTCCATCACATCACCGAGAGTCTGTAACTGCTGATCTTCCATGCGCTGCTGGCTAACGATAGTGACCGACTGAGGTATATCGCGCTGGGTCATCTGCATTTTTGTGCCCGCTGTCGTCGACTTCACGCTGTAATCCTGTTCTTCGCCGGATGCCGAGTCTGCGGTGGCTGAACCATCAACGATCACCGTATCTTCGTTGGCGGCGAAGCCTGAAGCGGGAATAAAAGCCATGGCAATACAGACAGCAAGCAAGGAAGGGGCGAGAGCGGGTTGACGCTGAGAATCCCGGTTGTATGTTGTGAAAGACATCAATAAGTCCTTGATAATTATTAATATTAAGTTCTAATCACCGTTGCGGGTGATGAACCCTTTTGTTGTTAACTATTAAATTTGTATGTAAATGCAAATGCGAAATATACGCATTCATATTCAACGTGTAAACAGATGCTACAGAGATAAATGAAATATTGTTTCAGTACTATGTCTGAGCAATAGCGGCGGTAAATGGTTATAAGAACAGCGGAGGGGGAGCTTTTTGCTTAAAAAATCGGGGGTTAAAGTTGAAAGAGCGTGAGTAACTCGCTCATACTCTATACTCGCAGAGTCGCTCGGCGTAGCATGGCACAACGCATGGGCTGTTAATGAAAAAGGAAAACGTCGTGGCAGAAGAAACTATATTCAGCAAAATTATTCGTCGTGAAATTCCCTCAGACATCGTGTATCAGGACGAACTGGTAACCGCGTTTCGTGATATTTCACCTCAGGCACCCACGCATATCCTGATCATTCCCAACGTTCTGATCCCAACCGTTAACGATGTAACGGCAGAACATGAGCAGGCGTTGGGCCGAATGATCACCGTGGCGGCCAAAATCGCCGAGCAGGAAGGTATTGCCGAAGATGGCTACCGTTTGATCATGAATACCAATCGCCACGGTGGACAAGAGGTGTATCACATCCACATGCATCTGCTAGGGGGCCGTGTGTTGGGGCCAATGCTTGCACATAAAGGTCTATGATAATGACCAGAGGATGCATCGCGCTGACGCTGGGCTTACTGTTGCTGGCTGGCTGTCGTTCACACCCCGAAATTCCGGTCAGTGATGAACAGTCTCTGGTGATGGAATCAACAATACTGGCCGCGGGTATAACAGCAGAACAACCTGCGTTAACCACGTCTGATATTCAGCCTTCGGCATCCTCACGACTCTATAACGAAAGGCAAGAACCCGTCACCGTTCATTATCGGTTTTACTGGTATGACGCCAGAGGGCTGGAAATGCACCCTCTGGAGGCGCCACGTAGCGTTACGATTCCGGCACGTTCGTCGGTGACATTGTATGGCAGCGCCAATTTTCTGGGGGCGCACAAGGTTAGACTTTATCTTTATTTGTAAGAGGTGAATCTTGATGATCAAATTGAATCGCTACGCCGTGGTTGCTGCGCTGGCGATATTTCTCTCTGGTTGTGTGGCGCAACGTGAGCCTGCACCGGTAGATGAAGTAAAACCGGTACCGGAACAGCCCGCGCAGCCGCAACAGCCTGTGCCGGTTGTACCTACAGTGCCGACCATTCCGCAGCAGCCGGGTCCGATTGAACATGAGGATCAAACGGCGCAGCCCGCTCCGCGAGTACGTCATTATGACTGGAACGGGGCGATGCAGCCGATGGTGGGCAAAATGCTGCAGGCGGATGGCGTAAAAGCCGGGGGCGTTCTGCTGGTCGACAGCGTGAACAACCGCACTAACGGTTCACTTAATGCAGGGGAAGCCACCGAGACGCTGCGCAATGCGCTGGCGAATAACGGGAAATTTACCCTGGTTTCGGCGCAGCAACTGGCGATAGCGAAGCAGCAACTCGGTTTATCACCGCACGACAGCTTAGGCACGCGCAGCAAAGCGATTGGCATTGCCCGTAACGTCGGTGCCCAGTATGTGCTGTATTCCAGCGCATCCGGTAACGTCAATACGCCATCACTGCAAATGCAATTAATGCTGGTACAAACGGGTGAGATAATCTGGTCAGGTAAAGGTGCCGTTCAGCAACAATAAGCCATTGACGCGCGATGAGGTGTTGTCGCGCTATTTCCCGCAGTATCGTCCCGTCGCAGCTGGTAAGCTTGGCTTGAGCGGCGGGAGCTGCGTCATTGAACATCATTCCCATCGCCTCGTACTGCGCCGTCATCACGATCCTGACGCGCCAGAGTCGCATTTTTTACGCCACTATCATGCGCTAAAACGCCTGCCGGACAGTCTGGCTCCTGAACCTCGTTTTTATACGCGCGGGTGGATGGCCATCGACTATTTTCACGGTAGAGTCGATTCCAGATTACCGGAAGCCGACGAACTCGCGCGCTTACTGTATCATCTTCACCAACAACCCCATTTTGGCTGGCGAGTGAGTCTGCTGCCGTTGTTGGAACAGTACTGGCAGTGTTGTGATCCGACGCGTCGCACATCGCGCTGGTTACGTGTGCTAAAGCGTCTGAGTAAAAGACGGGAGCCTCATCCCTTGCGTTTGGGGCCTTTGCATATGGATGTCCACGGCGACAACATTGTGCATACGGTGTCAGGTCTGCGGTTGATTGACTGGGAGTATGCCGGGGACGGCGATATCGCCCTCGAGCTGGCGGCAGTGTGGGTCGCTGACGAGTCGCAACATCGCGAGTTGGTCAACGCCTATGCCCACCATGCGCATATTGACCCAAACGTTTTGTGGCGGCAGATCAGACAGTGGCAACCCTGGATACTGATGCTGAAGGCGGGGTGGTTTGAGTATCGCTGGCAACAGACTGGCGATCGACAATTTATCAGGCTGGCCGATGACACCTGGCGGCAGCTAACCATGAAAGGATAAGGAGAGCAGTGTGGGTCCAGTAATGTTGGATGTTGAAGGGTATGAGCTGGACGCGGAAGAGCGTGAGATTTTGGCGCACCCGTTGGTGGGTGGTTTGATCCTCTTTACCCGCAATTACCACGACCCGGAACAGTTACGTGAATTAGTGCGTCAGATTCGCGCGGCGTCACGTAATCATCTGGTGGTGGCGGTGGATCAAGAAGGCGGGCGCGTGCAGCGTTTTCGCGAAGGCTTTACCCGCTTGCCAGCGGCACAATCCTTTGCCGCACTGCACGGTCTGGAAGAGGGTGGAAAGCTGGCTGAAAACGCCGGATGGCTGATGGCCAGCGAGATGATTGCGATGGACATCGATATCAGTTTTGCCCCCGTATTGGATGTCGGCCATATCAGTGCCGCGATTGGCGAGCGTTCGTATCATGCCGATCCGCTAAAAGCGCTGGCGATGGCGACGCGCTTTATCGACGGTATGCACGCGGCAGGCATGAAAACCACCGGGAAGCATTTCCCTGGACATGGGGCAGTGACGGCGGATTCACACAAAGAAACGCCCACCGATCCGCGACCGGAAGCTGAAATTCGCGCTAACGATATGTCGGTGTTCCAGGCGCTTATTACGGAAAACAAACTCGACGCGATTATGCCTGCGCACGTGATTTATAGCGAAGTAGACTCCCGCCCGGCGAGTGGTTCACCGCACTGGCTAAAAACGGTCCTGCGTCAGGAGCTTGGTTTTGACGGTGTGATTTTCTCTGACGATCTGTCGATGGAAGGTGCGGCAATCATGGGGAGCTATGCAGAGCGAGGCCAGGCATCGCTGGATGCAGGTTGCGATATGATCCTGGTCTGCAATAATCGTAAAGGGGCAGTCAGTGTGTTAGATAATCTGTCGCCGATCAATGCAGAGCGTGTTACACGTTTGTATCATAAAGGTTCATTTTCGCGTCAGGAACTGATGGACTCGGATCGCTGGAAAACAATCAGCGCCCAGCTCAACCAGCTTCATGAACGCTGGCAGGAAGAGAAAGCAGGTCATTAACGCAAGTTTGCGAGGATGCGATGATTATCTATTTACACGGTTTTGACTCTAACAGCCCGGGCAACCACGAGAAAGTGTTGCAATTACAGTTTATTGACCCGGATGTCAGGCTGATTAGCTACAGTACACGGCATCCTAAACATGATATGCAGCATCTGCTGAAAGAAGTAGATAAAATGTTGCAGCTTAATGTCGACGACCGACCGCTGATTTGCGGTGTGGGTCTGGGCGGCTACTGGGCAGAAAGGATTGGTTTTCTGTGTGATATTCGCCAGGTGGTGTTTAACCCTAACTTGTTCCCGAATGAGAACATGGAAGGAAAAATCGACAGGCCGGAAGAGTACGCTGACATCGCCACAAAATGTGTGACCAATTTCCGTGAGAAGAATCGCGACCGGTGTCTGGTCATTCTGTCACGGCATGATGAAGCGCTGAACAGCCAGCGTTCTTCCGAAGAGCTGCATCACTACTATGAAATTGTATGGGACGAAGATCAGACCCATAAATTTAAAAATATCTCCCCACATTTGCAGCGAATCAAAGCCTTTAAGACGTTAGGTTAGTCACTCACCCACGTTTAACAAAGCCAGCCTGCGGGCTGGTTTTTTTATCTTTAAAATTCCAGTTGTCTATCTTTTCAGCATCAAAACTTGATGCACATCAAATTTGGTATGACCAATGCACCGTTCGTGTTATTCTCAGTCTCGAAGGGCATTTTCATTATCGTAACGTGTTGTTAATTAAAGGCTATGCCTATAACGTTTAATTAACAATTGGTTAATAAAATTTAAGGGGGTCACGTTGACTACACCATTGAAAAGGATCGTGATTGTCGGCGGCGGTGCTGGCGGACTGGAAATGGCGACGCAGCTCGGTAAAAAGCTGGGGCGCAAGAAGAAGGCCAAAATCACGCTGGTAGACAGAAATCACAGCCATCTATGGAAACCGTTGCTGCACGAAGTGGCAACCGGATCGCTGGATGAGGGTGTTGATGCACTGAGCTATCTGGCGCATGCCCGTAACCACGGCTTTGAATTCCAGCTGGGTTCGGTTATGGATATCGATCGCGAAGCGAAGACTATTACTATCGCTGAGCTGCGCGATGAGAAAGGTGAACTGCTGGTTCCTGAGCGCAAAGTGGCGTATGACACGCTGGTAATGGCGTTGGGCAGTACCTCCAATGATTTCAACACGCCGGGTGTCAAAGATCATTGCATCTTCCTTGATAACCCGCATCAGGCTCGCCGTTTCCATCAGGAAATGCTGAACCTGTTCCTGAAGTATTCGGCGAATTTGGGCGCCAACGGCAAAGTGAATATCGCTATTGTCGGTGGTGGTGCGACGGGCGTTGAGCTGTCGGCTGAACTGCATAATGCGGTGAAACAGCTGCACAGCTACGGCTACAAAGGATTAACCAACGAAGCGCTGAACGTGACGCTGGTGGAAGCCGGTGAGCGTATTCTGCCTACGTTGCCGCCACGTATTTCCAGCGCGGCTCATAATGAGCTGACCAAGCTGGGCGTGCGTGTGCTGACGCAGACGATGGTGACCAGCGCTGATGAAGGCGGTCTGCACACCAAAGACGGCGAGTATATTGAAGCCGATCTGATGGTCTGGGCGGCAGGTATCAAAGCGCCAGACTTTATGAAGGATATTGGCGGTCTGGAAACGAACCGTATTAATCAGCTGGTGGTTGAACCGACTCTGCAGACGTCGCGCGACCCTGACGTGTACGCGATTGGTGACTGTGCCTCCTGCGCACGTCCGGAAGGGGGCTTTGTCCCGCCGCGCGCCCAGGCTGCACACCAGATGGCATCGTGCGCAATGAGCAACATTCTGGCGCAGATGAATGGCAAGCCGCTGAAGGCGTATCAGTATAAAGATCATGGCTCGCTGGTTTCACTGTCTAACTTCTCTACCGTTGGTAGCCTGATGGGCAACCTGACGCGCGGTTCGATGATGGTGGAAGGGCGTATTGCGCGCTTTGTCTACATTTCGCTGTACCGTATGCACCAGATTGCGCTGCACGGTTATTTCAAAACCGGCCTGATGATGCTGGTGGGTAGCATCAACCGTGTAATTCGCCCGCGCCTGAAACTGCACTAATATCGATGTGTGATGCCGGATGACGCTGTTCATCCGGCCCCTTCCTTAAGAGTTCTCTGAATCCTGCTGTTTTGCTTCCTTGTTCCGCTATTTTCATCCGTAATCTG
Source organism: Citrobacter sp. wls718 (assembly GCF_005280945.1). NCBI lineage: Bacteria > Pseudomonadati > Pseudomonadota > Gammaproteobacteria > Enterobacterales > Enterobacteriaceae > Citrobacter > Citrobacter sp. wls718. The sequence goes on along the minus strand of NZ_SZWV01000106.1, from coordinate 16,725 downwards.
ATTGGCATTTTTCATCTCCTGTTGCAAAGTTGTTGCTAATAGCAAAAAAGGAGGAAGTCCCGTGAATAAATCAATGTTGGCGGGTATAGGGATTGGCGTAGCTGCTGCGCTGGGTGTGGCAGCGGTGGCCAGTCTTAACGTGTTTGAGCGTGGCCCACAATATGCACATGTTGTCTCTGCGACCCCGATTAAAGAAACGGTAAAAACGCCGCGTCAGGAATGCCGTAACGTGACAGTTACCCACCGTAAGCCGGTGCAGGATGAAAATCGTATTGCGGGTTCAGTGCTGGGTGCTGTTGCGGGTGGGGTTATCGGTCATCAGTTTGGTGGCGGACGCGGTAAAGATATTGCCACCGTTGCAGGGGCATTAGGTGGCGGTTATGCCGGTAACCAGATCCAGGGTTCGATGCAGGAAAACGATACCTACACCAGTACGCAGCAGCGCTGTAAAACAGTGTATGACAAATCGGAAAAAATGCTGGGTTACGACGTGACCTACAAAATTGGCGATCAGCAGGGCAAAATCCGCATGGATAAAGACCCTGGCTCGCAAATCCCACTGGATAACAACGGCCAGTTGGTGCTGAATAACAACGCGTAAAATAGTCTTGCTCTGTACATTAATTAGCCCCCCATTCGCTCAGGCTGGGGGGCTTTTTTTATCAGAAGATTAATGCGGAGTTCAGGCCAGAGGCGCGGTTTCTTCTTTCAGCAGTTCAGGCCACAGACGCAGCGTGGTCCGGGTTATCTGCATCAATTTCTCAAAAGTTGCCCCTTCGCGGGCGCTGATCGACATGCCTTGTAAAATACAGTTCAGAAATTCGGCCAGTTTCTGCGGATCGCAGTGTGCCGGAATTTCGCCATGTTCCTGGCGCTGGCGAAGAAACTGGGTCAGCGTTTGCTCCTGCATGGCATGGCGGGATTTCACCGTGTGCGCAATATCGCGAGAAGAGGCGGCAAGCGTTGCGGAGGTATTAATCATAAAACATCCTGCTGGCGTGTCTTTGCTGGTGAAGCAGGTGGCGATTGCCGTGAAATAGTCTTCCAGCGCACAGGTGAGGCTTTTTTCTTCGCAAAAGAGTTGGGCTTCGTGCTTTGCAGCGAAGCAGGTGATGTAGCGGTCCAACACGGCACGAAATAACCCTTCCTTATTGGTGAATTCCGCATACAGCGTGGGCGCTTTGGCACCGGTTGCTTCCACGAGATCGGCGAGCGAGGTCGCTTCATATCCGTGCTGCCAGAAGAGTGTCATGGCCTTATCAAGCGCGGCTTCCCTGTCGAACACTTTTGGTCGGCCACGGCTTTTTTTTGCACAACCTGTCGTTTCAGTTGTCATGGTGCCGTCGTACCTGGTTGGGTTTATTGAACAATCATTATAAAAATATTTTCCCACACTCTCCAGTGTATTCACGATAAAAATAATTTGTTTCTATTGATATGAAAAATAAGACCTTTGCATTTTATATAACGATCGTTATAAAAAAACATTGACGTGTGACATGGATCACATCTATGATTTCCCTATCGATCGTTAAGTTAATCTTTTCGACAGACATTCATCTGCATAAGGTCACTATTATGAAAAACGTAAAAACGCTGCTACTTGCTACGGTTCTGAGCTCATTTTCATTTGCCAGCTTTGCCGCTGTAGAAGTTCAGGCCACGCCTGAAGGCCAACAGAAGGTAGGGATTATCTCTGCGAATGCGGGGACTAACTTAGGTTCTCTGGAAGATCAACTGGCGCAGAAAGCAGATGAAATGGGGGCGAAATCGTTCCGTATTACCTCTGTGACCGGTCCTAACACTCTTCATGGTACAGCGGTAATCTACAAATAAGTTTTAACCCATCGCAATGCCACTGCGAGTTAACTAAAAAAACCCCCGCGGAATAACATCCAGCGGGGGTTTTTTATGGGCAACTGTTTACAGTGACTGCTGACTGACGTCGTGATGACGCGTTACGTCTACCGGCATCCCGGAACGCAGTTCCATAGCGTGCTCCATGACGGAGGCATCCGTTTGTGCCGCATTCTTAAACGTCTTCATCGACGCGTTCAGTACGATCGGCAGCACCTGCGGATCGTCATCAATATTTTCCGACAGCGGCTGATGCACTTCTACGAGGCGCACGCCGTTGGGTTCAACAGAGGCTTTGATTGGCGTGTTGATAATATTGACCTTGGTACCTGGCGTAACCTGACGGAATAAGGTTTCAATATCACCGTCGCGCAGGCGAATACAGCCAGAGCTGACGCGCATACCGATACCAAAATCAGCGTTGGTACCATGAAGTAAATAGACTCCACCGTAAGCCGCCAGGCGGATGGCATGATGACCCATCGGGTTTTCCGGACCCGCAGGGACGACGGCAGGCAGGTCGATACCATTGGCTTTGTAACGGGCGCGGATATTGGCCGTTGGGGTCCAGGTCGGGTTGGCACGTTTATCAGAGATACTGGTTACCATGGTGGGGGTCAGGGTATCTCCGCCCAGTTGACCAATACCAATCGGATACACGGTCACCGAATTTTTACCTGGGTGATAATAGTACAGACGCAACTCAGCAAGATTAATCACAATCCCTTCGCGCGGGGCATCCGGTAGCAGGGTTTGCAGCGGAATGGTTAATACGCTACCGGCTCTTGGCACGAAAGGGTCGACGCCAGGGTTAGCCTGTAGCAGTGCTAAAAAACCCACATTGTACTTTTTCGCAATGGCTTCCAGTGAACCGCCGTTATCTTCGACAACGTGTACGGTATTTTCACCCACCAGTCTGCTTCCTGGCGGAGGCAGCGGCCAGGTGTTCGCCTGGGCCGGAAGCGCCAGCGCAAGAGACGCGGCAAGCGTAAAATACGTCAGCCAGCGAGAGAATTGCTTATTGTTTAACATTGCCATAAGTCCATTGTTTTTACGTGGTTTTTATCATGTAAAAGTAAACAGGAATTATGGCGGTTTGCTGTGTCGGGAAGTGCAGGGAAGTGCAAAGAGTTTGTAAATTCAACTGGCCGGGTGCGTACGGTGAACTGCACCCGGCCTGATGGCTATGCTACGGCGTTTTCTTCCAGTTGGCGCATAAACTGACGCACCCACTCCATACGCGTTTTACGGTCAGCAAGGTCCTGAATAAACTTCAGGCGCGTGGGACCGTCCAGGCGGAAGTGCTGTGGTTGTTTTTGCAGCAAACCGATCAGCCACACTGGGTTGACGTGGTTTTTCTCTGCAAATTCAATGGTACCGCCTTTTTCATTACCCTCGAGCTTTCTGATACCCAGCTTTTGCGCCTGCTGGCGCAGACGGGCAATATCCAGCAGCGTGCGGGCAGGATCGGGCAGCAGGCCAAAGCGGTCGATTAGCTCGACCTTGATCTCTTCCAGTTCATTTTCACCCTTTGCACTGGCAATGCGTTTATAGAATGACAGTCGCGTGTTCACATCGGGAATGAAATCATCCGGCAACAGCGACGGCATGCGCAGTTCCACTTCGGTTTGTTGACTGGTGAGATCTTCCAGCGACGGTTCACGCCCTTCTTTGAGCGCATCCACCGCGTTCTCCAGCAGCTCCATGTACAGCGAGAAACCGATGGTTTCCATTGAGCCGCTCTGGTCTTCACCCAGCAGTTCGCCTGCCCCGCGAATCTCGAGGTCGTGGGTCGCCAGCGCAAAACCTGCACCCAAATCTTCCAGTGAGGCAATGGCTTCGAGGCGTTTTTGTGCGTCGGTGGTCATGGCTTTCGGGTGCGGTGTCAGCAGCCAGGCGTAGGCCTGGTGATGCGAGCGTCCCACGCGACCACGTAGCTGATGCAGCTGCGCCAGACCGAAGTGGTCCGCACGTTCGATGATAATCGTGTTGGCAGTCGGAATGTCGATCCCGGTTTCGATAATGGTGGTACACACCAGCACGTTAAATCGCTGGTGGTGGAAATCGTTCATCACGCGTTCCAGCTCGCGCTCGCGCATCTGTCCATGCCCGATGGCAATACGCGCTTCCGGCACCAGTTCTGCCAGCCTGTCGGCAGTTTTCTGGATGTTCTCAACGTCGTTGAACAGATAATAGACCTGACCACCACGCAGCACTTCACGCAGAATGGCTTCGCGTACCACCAGATTGTCATACTCGCGCACAAAGGTTTTGACCGCCAGACGGCGGGCGGGCGGCGTGGCAATGATCGACAGATCGCGCATACCGCTCATCGCCATATTCAGCGTGCGGGGGATCGGCGTTGCGGTTAGCGTCAGAATATCCACGTCAGCGCGCATCGCTTTGATTCGCTCTTTATGCCGCACGCCGAAGCGGTGTTCTTCATCGACGATCAGCAGACCTAAATCTTTTAGCTTCACATCGCTTTGTAGCAGTTTGTGGGTACCGATAAGAATATCGATTTTACCTTCAGCGACCTGCTCCAGGATCTGCGCTTGCTCTTTGGCGCTACGAAAACGCGACAACATCTCAATGCGTACCGGCCAGTTGGCAAAGCGGTCTCGGAAGTTGTCGAAGTGCTGCTGAGCAAGCAGGGTGGTCGGTACCAGTACGGCGACCTGTTTGTGGTTCTCGACGGCAAGGAAGGCGGCGCGCATCGCTACTTCGGTTTTACCGAAGCCAACGTCGCCGCAGACCAGACGGTCCATCGCCAGCGGCTGGCACATATCGCTGAGTACCGCGTTAATGGCCTGCGCCTGATCGGGCGTGGTTTCAAACGGGAAGCTGTCGCAAAACAGCTGATACTGTTCGCGGTCATGCTTAAAGGCAAAGCCTTCTTTCGCCGCACGCTGGGCGTAGATGTCCAACAGTTCTGCTGCCACATCGCGCACTTTCTCGGCGGCTTTTTGCCGCGCACGTGACCAGGCGTCACCGCCGAGTTTATGCAGCGGTGCATTTTCTTCTGCACCACCGGCGTAACGGCTGATTAAATGTAATGACGACACGGGTACATACAGTTTGGCGTCGTTGGCGTAGGTGAGCATCAGGTATTCAGCGGTGATACCGCCTGCTTCCAGCGTGGTCATGCCGGCGTAGCGCCCCACGCCGTGCTCCAGATGCACCACCGGCTGACCGGGGTGCAACTCCGCCAGGTTGCGGATTAAGGTATCGGGGTTGATGGTGCGACGCGAATCCTGACGACGGCGCGCCACGCGCTCGCCGAGGAGATCGCTTTCGCAGATCAGCGCCAGATTACGTTTGCTATCAATAAACCCGTGTTCCGCCGAGCCAATCATCAGATAACGACCGGCATCGACCGCTTCATCGAGGCGCAAAATGCGCTTCGGCGCAATCTTGATACGGGCGAGCAGTTCACCGAGAGCTTCGCGACGGCCTTCACTTTCTACCGAGAAAATCACCGGACCGGTAAAGGCTTCAAGGAACTTACGTAATGCGTCCAACGGCGCTTTTTGCTGCGCCTGGACGGCCAGGTCTGGCAGCTTCTGGAACCCGAGGTTGGTATTCGCCGCTTTTTTCGGCAGGCTCTCGGTTTTCAGCTGAACGCGGGGCCAGCGTTTAAGTTCAGAGAACAGCTCATCCACCCGCAGCCACAGTGATTCCGGCGGCAGAAGTGGACGCATCGGGTCAACGCCCCGATTCTCAAAGCGTGACAGCGTGTCGGCCTGAAAGCGCTCGGCGCTGGTTTCTAGATCGCCGGTATTCACCAGCAGCGTATTGGCCGGGAAGTAGCTGAATAGCGGCGGCAACGGCTCGCTGAAAAACAGCGGCTGCCAGTATTCGATCCCGGCAGGAAGCGTACCTTTACTGACCTGCTGATAAATATGTTCCGCGTCGCGTTTCACCTCAAAGGTGTCGCGCCACTGGCTGCGAAACAGTTCGATAGCTGTTTTATCGGTGGGGAATTCGTGCGCGGGCAGCAGATTAATGGCGTCGACTTCTTCCAGCGTGCGCTGGGTATCGGTATCAAACAGACGCAAGCTGTCAATTTCATCATCAAAAAAATCAAGACGATAGGGAAACTCGCTGCCCATCGGGAATAGATCTAGCAGTGCACCGCGCGTGGCATATTCACCGTGTTCCATAACTTGATCAACGTGGCGATAACCGGCACTTTCCAGCTGTTCACGCAGCGCGTCACGCGATAAACGCTGACCTTTTTTCATCACCAGCGCGTGACCGTGCAGATAGCTGTGCGGACACACGCGTTGCATCAGCGTGTTGACCGGTACGATCAGCACGCCGCGCTGCATGGACGGCAGTTGATATAGTGTGGAGAGCCGCGAGGAGATGATTTCCTGATGCGGTGAAAAACTGTCGTACGGGAGCGTTTCCCAGTCCGCGAGGTTCATCACCATCTGGTCAGTAAACTGGCGAATTTCGTCATGCAGGCGCAGGGCATTTTGCATGTCAGGTGCGATGAGTACCACGGGGCCGGCGTGGTGTTCGGCAATGTCTGCCACCAGCGTGGCACAGGCGGCACCGGTAAGTTCACCTAACTGGCGCTGATCGCCAGCTTTCGCCGGGAGCGTGTAACGATGTTGTTCAGGCATTAGGTTGTCAGGATCTCGTTTAGATATACGTCTGATAAGCAATGTTCTTATTATCCGCAAACGTTTCTCATAAGCAAATTGATTCGCCCCCTGATGGGGGCAAAAAGCGCGTTAAGGTTAGCGCGAGGCGGCCGGTAAAGAGGGTGGGGAAAACAGCAGGTCGGCAACGGTTTTTTGTGAAATTTTGCGTACCAGTAGGCCAAATAAAGTACACAGCAGCAAACAGACAAACGGATAAATCAGCAGCAGGGCCAGTTCTGCATGCGCAGACCATTTAGCATGATTGATGACGGGAATCAGCGTTAAGCTGAACAGTTCGACCAAAATTCGGTGGGTTGTGTAGATGGCGATTGTGTTAGAGCCGATCACGCTTAATGGGCTGGCCGCACGCATACCGAAGCGTTGCTCGAACTGATAAAACAGCTTCATGATCAGCACAATGGAAACCAATGAAAGCAGCAGCGAAACGTTGGCCAGCCATGCGATGACCGCCAGAATCATCGTCAACGAGAACAGGATCGGGTGGCGGCGCAGCGGAACCTCTTTAATCCCTGCCATCAGCGAGCTGCCAAACCATGCCCCGAGACTGTAATACGCCAGATTACGTATCACGCTATTCATTCCCCACCACGGCGTCGGAAAAAAATTGACCGCCACACTGAGCAATACGAACAGAGCCAGCAGCGGCAGCGCCCAGCGGCTGAACAGTTTGCACAGAATGAAGTAGACGATCAGTGCATACAGATACCATAAGCTGGTGCTGGCGGTCAGCATGCCCCAGGAAAAGTCGCCGACGGAACCGGCATACGCGGCGTTGGCGGCCTGGCTCAGATCGCGCTCTGGTGCCAGCCAGTGATTGAGCATGGTGAGTGCCAGCCATTGCACCATTCCCCACAGCAGCAGTACCCAGGCAATATTCCAGATCCGTTTATCTACGCAGGTCGTCCAGCCCACGCCATCGATGTATCGACGGATCAGATATCCCGAAATAAAGAAAAATACCGGCATGCGAAACGGAGCCAGGTAAAGATTGAGGTAAATCCAGCACTTGGTCAGCAGTTCTGACAGCGGATGCTGAAAACTGGTGAGATGGGGGTAAAAGGTAATCACGGAATGGTAAATGACCACCAGGCAAATACATAACCCTTTGATTTGGTTAATCCATAGCTCTTTTTTTATCATTACGTCGACGTATCCGTAGTGTTAAACATAACCTGCTATCCTGCGGATGGCAGGCGTCGCTGTAATGCGTAACCGTCTGCATTTTTGTTTTTTCAGATAAAGATCAGGTATTAGGCCTGATGAGCAGGTGGTTCACTTTAGCGAATTGATTTGTTTATGCTTTTCAGAATAATGCTGACGAACACTTACGGTTCAGTCATTTACCCATTCCGCTTTCGCTTATATACTCGTGACTTTGCTAACAGCAACCAGACGGATTTCATGTATCAACCTGTCGCTCTATTCATCGGCCTGCGTTATATGCGTGGGCGTGCAGCAGATCGCTTCGGTCGTTTTGTTTCCTGGCTTTCCACCATTGGCATTACTCTTGGGGTAATGGCGCTGGTCACGGTATTGTCGGTGATGAACGGTTTCGAGCGTGAGCTGCAAAATAATATTCTTGGCCTGATGCCTCAGGCCATTCTCTCGTCAGAGCAGGGTTCCCTGAACCCGCAACAGCTGCCGGAAAACGCGGTGAAGCTGAGCGGTGTCAATCGTATTGCCCCGCTGACAACCGGTGATGTGGTTCTGCAAAGCGCGCGCAGCGTAGCGGTTGGCGTGATGCTGGGCATCGACTCGACGCAAAAAGATCCGCTTACGCCGTATTTGGTCAATGTGAAGCAAACCGATCTCGAGCCGGGTAAGTATAATGTCATCCTTGGCGAGCAGCTTGCCGGTCAGTTGGGCGTGAATCGTGGCGATCAAATCCGCGTTATGGTGCCGTCAGCCAGCCAGTTCACGCCGATGGGACGTCTGCCAAGCCAGCGTTTGTTTACGGTAATTGGCACCTTTGCCGCCAACAGTGAAGTCGATGGCTATCAGATGTTGACCAATATTCAGGATGCGTCACGCCTGATGCGCTACCCGGCGGGCAATATTACCGGCTGGCGTTTGTGGCTGAATGAACCGCTGAAGGTCGACACGTTGAGCCAGCAAACGCTGCCGCAAGGCACCAAATGGCAGGACTGGCGTGAGCGCAAAGGGGAATTATTCCAGGCTGTGCGGATGGAAAAAAACATGATGGGGCTGCTGTTGAGCCTGATCGTGGCGGTCGCGGCGTTTAACATTATTACCTCGTTGGGCCTGATGGTCATGGAGAAGCAAGGCGAAGTGGCGATTTTACAAACCCAGGGACTTACGCCGCGGCAAATCATGATGGTGTTTATGGTGCAGGGGGCCAGCGCCGGGATTATTGGCGCGCTACTGGGTGCTGCGTTGGGGGCATTACTTGCCAGCCAACTGAACAACCTGATACCGATCATTGGGGCATTACTGGATGGCGCTGCGCTGCCGGTTGCCATTGAGCCGTTACAGGTTGTCGTCATTGCGCTGGTGGCCATGGCCATTGCGCTGCTGTCTACGCTTTATCCTTCCTGGCGCGCCGCCGCCACTCAACCCGCTGAGGCTTTACGTTATGAATAAGATCCTGTTGCAATGCGACAACCTGTGCAAACGCTATCAGGAAGGCACCGTGCAAACTGATGTGCTGCACGATGTCAGTTTTAGCGTTGGCGAGGGTGAAACGGTGGCGATTGTCGGCAGCTCTGGATCCGGTAAGAGTACGTTGCTGCATCTGCTGGGCGGACTGGATACGCCAACGTCGGGCGACGTTATTTTTAGCGGACAGCCGATGAGTAAACTCTCTTCGACGGCAAAAGCGGAACTGCGTAATCAAAAGCTCGGCTTTATTTACCAGTTTCACCATCTGCTGCCGGACTTTACCGCGCTGGAAAACGTGGCGATGCCGCTACTTATAGGCAAGAAAAAACCGGCTGAAATTACCGAGCGTGCACGCAATATGCTGAAAGCGGTAGGGTTGGATCATCGTGCCAGCCATCGCCCGTCTGAGCTGTCGGGCGGTGAGCGCCAGCGCGTGGCGATTGCCCGTGCGCTGGTCAATAACCCACGTCTGGTGCTGGCAGATGAACCCACCGGTAACCTTGATGCGCGCAACGCTGACAGTATTTTCGAGCTTCTGGGTGAGCTGAATCGCTCTCAGGGGACGGCATTTTTGGTGGTGACCCACGATCTGCAGTTGGCGAAGCGCATGAGTCGCCAGCTTGAAATGCGCGATGGTCGCCTGACGGCCGAACTGAGCCTGATGGGAGCTGAGTAATGGCTGCGCCTTTATCGTTATTGATTGGCTTACGCTTTAGCCGTGGTCGGCGGCGTGGGGGCATGGTCTCGCTGATCTCTGTGATTTCTACCATCGGTATCGCATTGGGTGTGGCGGTCTTGATTGTCGGTTTGAGCGCGATGAACGGATTTGAGCGCGAGTTGAACAACCGCATTCTGGCCGTTGTCCCGCACGGCGAGATTGAAGCGGTTAACCAGCCCTGGAACAACTGGCAGGAAGCGCTGGATAAAGTACAGAAAGTGCCGGGCATTGCCGCTGCGGCGCCCTATATCAACTTTACCGGGCTGGTGGAAAGTGGCGCAAATTTACGCGCGGTGCAGGTGAAAGGTGTCGATCCCAAACAGGAACAACGTTTGAGTGCGCTGCCTACGTTTGTACAGAACCATGCCTGGGATAATTTCAAAGCCGGTGAGCAGCAGATAATCATAGGGAAAGGGATTGCTGATGCGCTGAAGGTGAAGCAGGGTGACTGGGTGTCAATCATGATCCCTAACGCCAGTGCCGATCACAAGCTGATGCAACCCAAGCGCGTACGGTTACACGTCATCGGTATTTTGCAGTTGAGCGGCCAGCTTGACCACAGCTTTGCAATGATCCCAATGGAAGATGCGCAGCAGTATCTGGATATGGGGTCCAGCGTGTCGGGTATTGCGCTGAAGGTTAACGACGTCTTCAATGCGAATAAGCTGGTCAGAGATGCTGGTGAAGTGACCAATAATTACGTTTACATTAAAAGCTGGATTGGTACTTACGGCTATATGTATCGTGATATTCAGATGATCCGCGCCATTATGTACCTGGCGATGGTGCTGGTGATTGGTGTCGCCTGTTTTAATATTGTTTCGACGTTAGTGATGGCGGTAAAAGACAAGAGCGGCGATATTGCGGTATTAAGAACATTGGGCGCGAAAGACGGGCTGATCCGTGCCATTTTTGTCTGGTATGGCTTGCTGGCAGGACTGTTTGGTAGCCTGATTGGCGTCGTGATTGGCATCGTCGTTTCGCTGCAACTGACGCCGATTATTAACGGTATTGAGGCGCTTATTGGCCATCAGTTCCTGTCCGGTGATATCTATTTTATTGACTTCTTGCCATCGGAATTACACTGGCTGGACGTTATTTACGTGCTGGTTACAGCATTATTGCTGAGTCTGTTGGCGAGTTGGTATCCGGCGCGTCGCGCCAGTAATATTGATCCTGCGAGAGTGCTAAGCGGCCAGTAACAATAAAAAGGAGCGGTGATGTACTACGGGTTTGATATTGGCGGGACAAAAATTGCGTTAGGCGTCTTCGATAATCAACGCCGTTTGCAATGGGAAAAACGTGTTCCTACGCCGCGCGATAGCTATGATGCTTTCCTCGATGCGGTGTGCGACCTGGTGACGGAGGCCGACCAGCGATTTGGCGTTAAAGGTTCAGTGGGAATTGGTATTCCCGGTATGCCAGAAACCGAAGACGGTACGTTGTATGCCGCTAACGTTCCTGCTGCCAGTGGAAAACCTCTGCGTACCGACCTCAGCGCGCGACTGGACCGCGATGTGCGTCTGGACAACGATGCTAACTGTTTTGCCCTCTCCGAAGCCTGGGATGATGAATTCACCCAGTACCCGTTAGTGATGGGGTTAATCCTCGGCACGGGTGTTGGCGGCGGCCTGGTGCTGAACGGCAAATCCATCACCGGACGCAGCTATATTACCGGTGAGTTTGGTCACATACGCCTGCCGGTAGATGCGTTAACGCTAATGGGATTTGACTTCCCGCTGCGTCGCTGTGGATGCGGTCAGTTAGGCTGCATCGAGAGCTACCTTTCCGGTGGCGGATTTGCCTGGCTGTATCAGCATTACACCCATCAACCGTTGGACGCCCGTGAAATTATCGCGCTCTGGGAGCAGGGCGATGAACAGGCGCTTGCCCACGTCGAACGCTATCTTGATTTGCTGGCGGTGTGTCTGGGGAATATTCTGACTATCGTTGATCCGGATTTAGTGGTCATTGGCGGTGGTTTGTCGAATTTTACCGCGATAACGGCGCAACTGGCAGACCGTTTGCCACGCCATTTATTGCCGGTTGCCCGCGTGCCGCGTATTGAACGGGCACGCCATGGTGATGCGGGTGGAATGCGTGGAGCTGCTTTCCTACATCTTACCGATTAATACAAAGAGGTTGTTATGCTGTCGCGTCGGGGTCATCGGTTAAGCCGTTTTCGTAAAAATAAACGCCATATGCGCGATCGCCTGCGTCAACGGATCTTTTTCAGAGACAGAGTGGTGCCTGAATTGATGGAAAAACCAAGAGTATTAGTCCTGACGGGGGCGGGGATCTCCGCCGAATCGGGTATTCGTACCTTCCGCGCTGCGGATGGTCTCTGGGAAGAACATCGGGTGGAAGACGTGGCGACTCCGGAAGGATTTTCGCGTAACCCCGGACTTGTGCAGTCGTTTTATAACGCACGTCGTCTTCAGCTACAACAGCCTGAAATCCAACCCAACGCGGCGCACATTGCGCTGGCAAAACTTGAAGCAGAGCTGGGCGACCGCTTTTTACTGGTGACGCAGAATATCGATAACCTGCATGAGCGCGCCGGTAGCCAGAACGTCATCCATATGCACGGTGAACTGCTCAAAGTGCGCTGTTCGCAAAGCGGACAGATCCTGGACTGGACGGGAGATGTGACCCCGGAAGATAAGTGCCATTGCTGCCAGTTTCCGGCACCGTTGCGCCCGCACGTCGTGTGGTTTGGCGAAATGCCCTTGGGGATGGATGAAATCTATATGGCGCTGGCGATGGCGGATGTGTTCATCGCGATCGGTACGTCCGGGCATGTTTATCCGGCGGCCGGATTTGTACACGAAGCGCGCCTGCACGGGGCGCATACGGTGGAACTTAACCTTGAGCCGAGCCAGGTAGGCAGCGAGTTCGAAGAAAAGTATTACGGTCCGGCAAGCCAGGTGGTGCCTGAGTTTGTTGAGAAGTTATTGAAAGGGTTGTGATTTTTTTGCCGGATGG
>NZ_SZWV01000106.1:2355-3817 GCF_005280945.1 Citrobacter sp. wls718 | reverse complement strand
TGGCGACGCTGGCGCGTCTTATCCGGCCTACGGGACGGCAATTAGCGTCCTGCTTTCAGCTTCTGATAGTACTCTTCATAAATTGTGCTAGCGGAGCCGACGTCGTTCTGCCACTCCCCTTTATTGATAGTCTCTGCATCAGGATAGAGCGTTTTATCATTGGCTACTTCCGGGCTGAGCAGTTTACGTGCCGCCAGGTTTGGCGTTGGGTAACCGATGGTTTCGGCCACTTCTTTCGCGACATCCGGGCGCAGCAGGAAGTTAATCAGCTTCAGCGCGCCTTCTTTGTTTTTGGCGTTCGCCGGAATAGACAGACTGTCCATCCAGAAAATGCCGCCTTCTTTCGGCCACACGACTTCCAGCGGCGTGCCTGCCTGACGCGCGACGAATGCCGAGCCGTTCCACACCATACCGAGGTTGACTTCACCTTCCATATACGGGTTTGCCGGGTTGTCTGAGTTAAACGCCGCGACGTTAGGCATCAGTTTCTTCAGCTCGTTATACGCGGCTTCAATCTCTTTCGGGTCGGTGGTGTTACCGGAGTAGCCCAGCTTGCGTAGCGCTACCTGGAACACTTCACGCGCATCATCGGTTAACAGCAGGCTGCCTTTGTATTCCGGTTTCCACAGATCGGCCCAGCTGGTCACAGTTTTCGGATCAATGACATCGCTATTGACGCCAATAGCCGTTGCTCCCCAGATATACGGAATGGAGTAGTCGTTATTTGGGTCAAACGGCTTGTTGAGCATGTCCGGATCGAGATTGTTGAAGTTGGTGAGCTTGGTCTTATCAATCTTCTGGATCATGCCTTCTTTGCGCATTTTATCCACGTAGTAGGTGGAGGGAACCACCAGATCGTAGGCGCCGTCTTTATACGTTTTGAGTTTGGCATACATGGTTTCGTTCGACTCGTAGGTCGAATAGATAACCTTAATACCGGTCTCTTTCGTGAACTGCTCCAGCAGTCCTGGCGGAACGTATTCGGTCCAGTTGTAGAAATAGAGCGTGTTGTTGTCGGAGGCTGTGGCGGTGTTCATACCCAGTGCCAGAGCACCCGCGGCGAGCAGGTGGCGTGACCATTTTTTCATCATTTAACGTCCCCTGAATAACATACCCGTCGTCTTTCAAGCCGCATTTTTGTTGGCTACGCTAGTTCACCCCAGGAACATAGTTATCTATGTTCCTGGGGACTCACGAGCTTGCCGCCTCAATGCAACTCGAAATCCATAGGGTATGGGCCTGTTAGCGGCCTTTAGTTTTATCACGTGCAATAAGCTGGCTGGCGATAACCATGACCAGCGACAGAACCAACAAAATGGTGGCCAGCGCATTAACTTCTGGTGACACGCCGACTTTAACCATTGAGTAGATTTTTAACGGCAGAATTTCATAACCTGGTCCAGTGACGAACGATGAAACAACCACGTCATCCATCGACAGGGTAAAGCTCAGTAACCAGCCC
>NZ_SZWV01000106.1:0-2326 GCF_005280945.1 Citrobacter sp. wls718 | reverse complement strand
GACCGCTGGCATTGCCAGCGGCAGAATGATTTTGCGCAGAATAGTGACTTCGCTGGCTCCCAGGTCTTTTGCGGCTTCCAGCATTCGCACATCGAATCCTTTCAGGCGTGAGTACACTGTCACCACCACAAAAGGTAAACAGAAGGTGATATGCGAGAACAGCAACGACCAGAACCCCAGTTGAATACCGATCAGCATAAACAGCACCAGCAGTGAAATCGCCATCACGATATCCGGCGACATCATCACCACGAACAGCATACCGCTGACAAACGGTTTACCGCGAAAACGGTAGCGGTAAAGCGCAACCGCCGTCAGTGAGCCGATCAGGGTGGCAAAGGTTGCGGATAATACGGCCATCGTCAGTGAATGCTGTGCCGCCTGCAGCAGGCTGTCGTTGTTCATCAGCAGGCCGTACCATTTGGTGGTAAAGCCTTGCCAGTTGATGCCAAAGCGCGAGCTGTTAAAGGAGTTCACAATCAAAATAATGATTGGAATGTACAGATACGCGTAGATGGCAGTCATGAAACCACCACGAAGCAGTCGACCGATCATTCGAGTTCCACCTTTTTATTCAGAAGGTGTGACGCTTTCAGAGCATTGAAAATAATCAACTTTTTCTCTTCTCCAAAATCTCTCCAAAACTTCCCACCAAAAGAGACAGCCAAAAAATAAGCGGCCCTCACTAAGGCCGCGAATTTTACAACAATTTTCCAGGTGATCGGAAAAAAATGCCCATTTAAATGACTAGCTTTAGCCATTCCTGTCCACGAGTGTCGTTATAGCGATCTGTTGTTGCCTGCACTTTATGGCCCAGCAGCGTTTTGGTGTCGATCCCTTGCGCGCGGTACAGTCGTTCGGCTAGCGAGCGTTGCTCGTGGAATGTCGTTGGCGTTTTCCCAGCTGGTGGCTTAATTCCCGCAAGATCCCGGGCATCCGCAAAATAATCTGACAGGTTGTCTTTGCTCATTGGCTGGCCTTTTTTCTGCAATCGGCTGTGAACCAGGTAAGGGCTAACAATCTTGTTGCGACAACCGGCAATGACCTCTTTGAGCGTCATGCCCACTGCATCGCAATGAAGTGACAGGGGTAACGCCAGGCGCATACCTGTTTTACCCTGAATGACATGCAAATGACCGTCCCACACATCAGAAAATTTCATTCTGACAATATCCTCTCTTCGCTGGCCGGTAACTAGGGCGAGAAGCATGGCGTTCCTGTTGTAATGCCCTTCAGGGGTAACATTGAATATGGCCCGCCAGTCCTCGATGCTGAGTCGTGCCCGGGTCACTTTCGGTACCGGTTTTCGCGTCGCCTCCGGAGGATTCCAGCCAGGAGGAACTTCACCGGCATGCTGTGCTTCGCGGTAAATATCCACCCACACCACGCGATTGTTTAGCGCTGTGCTGGCCTGCCCCTTATCGAGCCATTCCTCCAGTATCAGGGAAAAATCCCTGACTTCCAGACTACGCAACGGATGATTACCAAGTCGACCAACCAAAAGATTAGCCATCCTCATTTTTTCTTTGAGTCGGGTTTCTGACAGATCACCGTTGTCTACACGTGTGCGCTGCACTTTTTCATAGCGAACAATCCACGCCTTTAAACTGATCCCGCGCGCCTTATTTAATGATGGCTTTTCATCGATTTTTTTCAGGAAATAATCAGCTTCTGCCGCAGCCAGTCGCTGATTGGCGATGACCGCTATTTTTTCTGCTTTGGTTTTATCGGTTCCGAGTCCGTGAAATTTTCCGGTTACTGGGTTTTTATATTGGTAATAGGTTTTGTCGGTTCGGCGATCAAACCGGGCATAAAGCCCGGGAATGGAGATGCTATTTTTTCGTGGCCTTGGCGACATGATTGAGGATCTCCTTTAGCGCGTCATCATCGTCATCATGAATTTCTGGCACCACGCCGACAGCGCCGGGGCCGACATAAACTGCATTGCGATCTACACACCAGCGCCCGCAAATTTTTTCCGGTTTCGGGTTTATGTAGCCCAGCTTGCCGTATTTCACCAGCGTGGTATTGGTAATTACAAAACCAAAGCGACCGGCTTTCCATTCTGTCAGCGGTATCAGAAATTGTTCACTCATAGCCATCACTCGCGATAGCCAGCTATTACGATACGCGCAACAGCTGGCATTGGTTGATATTCAATAATCAGTTTGCGGTCAGACGTTGCCAGATTGCAGAGACGTATTTGACCTGATGCCGGGCGTCAGAAAGCGCATTATGCAGATCACCTTCAAACGGGATGTCGTGGCGTGGGTTGATACCGACAGATTTGCCCAGTTCAACAATGGTCCTTACGTCCCTGTCATTC
>NZ_SZWV01000109.1:71034-82543 GCF_005280945.1 Citrobacter sp. wls718 | reverse complement strand
ATTTCAGGCTGACAAGGGGAAATTCAAAATAATTTTCCGAGTGCGTATTTTTTATTCTTTACGTTTATTTTAACGACGCTTTGTTGGTTAATTGGGCTATTTCTCGCGCAAAACTCGCAACCTGTTCCCAATCGGTATAGACCACTTCTTTATTCGTATCCGTTTCGCCACCGGACATCTTCATAATCAGTTGGATCATGACGCGGTCATACCAACGATAGCGAGGATAAAGCAGTGCGCCAGCGATCACCGCGCTACGATCGGGTCGCCACGGCGAGCTCATCAGAAACTTGCGCGCATAGCTGTTGGTTTGCGGGGTACGTTTTTCCGGCTTACGGGCAACCAGATTAACGGAGTAGAACGCACTCGGCATCGCGTTCAGCCGCGTAGCGTGCTTCTTCACAAACGTCTGAAAAGCAGAATGGTAGTGACCGTAGCGAATCGAGGCACCGATCACCACGCTGTCATAGTGCTGCCAGTCAGGCTCTTCGGTGCGGTGCAGATTCATCACATCCGCCCAGATGCCCAACTCTTTGAGCTCAGAAGCCAGATACTCGGCGATTTCGCGCGTTTGTCCATCCCGGGAAGAAAAAAGAATCAGTGTTTTCACGTGTTACTCCATTATTCACGCCAGAAGGTAGGGGTAAAGAGTACCAGCAGAGTAAAGACCTCCAGACGACCAAACAGCATATTGGCAATCAGGATCCATTTCGCCACCGGGTTCATACTGGCAAAGTTGTCGGCAACCACACCCAGCCCTGGCCCCAGGTTATTCAGCGTCGCGACAACGGAAGCAAATGCAGAGAAGTCATCCACGCCGGTCGCGATAATCGCCAGCATACTGATAATAAAGACCAGCGCATAGGCCGAGAAGAATCCCCATACTGCTTCGAGGATACGTTCTGGCAGTGCACGGTTACCTAGCTTAATACTGTAAACCGCGTTCGGGTGGACCAGGCGCTTCAACTCACGGTTACCCTGCTTGAACAGCAGCAGAATACGAATCACCTTCAAGCCACCGCCCGTTGACCCGGCACAGCCACCAATAAAGGCAGAACACAGCAACAGCACGGGCAGGAACAACGGCCAGCGAGCAATACTGTCCGTGGTGAACCCCGCGGTGGTCGCCATCGACACCACCTGGAAAAAGGCCTGATTGATTGTCGTTAGCGCCGAACCGTAGGTATTGTGGATCCACAATACCAGCGTACAGATAGCCACCAGCGTCAGCTGTACCCCAATGAACATCCGAAATTCCGGATCGCGCCAATAGACCTTCAGACTACGCCCGCTTAATAAAGAGAAGTGCAGGCCATAGTTACACCCGGAGATCAGCAGGAAGATTGCAATAATTGTGTTGATAGTCGGACTATCGAAATAACCCACGCTGGCGTCATGCGTTGAAAAGCCGCCGATAGCAATGGTCGCAAAGCTGTGACCGATAGCGTCAAACGCAGGCATGCCGGCAAACCACAGCGCCAGCGCACAGGCCACTGTCAGCAATACATAGATAAGCCACAGGGTTTTCGCCGTTTCGGCAATACGCGGACGCATTTTATTGTCTTTCAGCGGCCCTGGCATTTCTGCCCGGTAAAGCTGCATACCGCCGACGCCAAGAATAGGCAGAATAGCCACCGCCAGAACGATGATCCCCATCCCGCCAAACCATTGCAGCATTTGACGATAAAAGAGAATCGCATGTGGTAATGAATCCAGCCCCACCAGCGTGGTTGCGCCCGTCGTAGTTAAGCCGGAGAAGGATTCGAAAAACGCATCGGTGATCGTGAGGTTTGGACTTTCAGCAAAGATAAACGGTAGCGCACCCACGCTGCCCAGCACGGTCCAGAACAAGACCACGATAAGAAACCCTTCGCGGGATTTCAGTTCGCCCTTTTCTTTACGGTTCGGCCACCACAGCATGGAGCCAATCGCCAGCGCGACAAAGAAAGTTTGCGTAAATGCACGACCCGCCCCATCACGGTAGATGAGCGCTACCAGTCCGGGGATGATCATTGTCCCCGAGAATAAAATGACCAGTAGTCCAACGATTCGGGTAATGGCGCGAAAATGCATCTCTGCCGCTTCCTTAGTTCTTTAAAATGAGGTGGGGATTATTCTTTAATCGCTAACAATTGCAATGAACCTCGACTAAAATCCGCCAGCCTTGCTGAAAATTCATTCACTTTCGTGTAAGGAAGCGCTACCCGTAGCTGAACGAATGCCTGGTAATCACTGGCTATGATTTTACCGTCGAACTGCCCCAACAGTGCTTCAATACCTGCCAGTTGGCCGTACTCACACTGCAAAGTATATTCGGTAAGCGGCGTCTTGCGCTGCGTTGTTAATTGCCGCAATGCCTGGCTCACCCCACCACCGTAGGCTTTGACCAGTCCACCTGTACCGAGAAGAATACCGCCGTAGTAGCGCACCACCACCGCGGTAATCTCTCCGACGCCACTGCCCATTAGCTGCGCAAGCATCGGTTTACCTGCCGTCCCCGCCGGTTCGCCGTCGTCCGAAAAGCCCAGCTGTTGCGAGTCATCCGGTGCACCCGCTACCCACGCCACGCAATGGTGGCGGGCGTCCGGATGCTCTGCCCTGACTGACTCGACAAACGCTTTTGCCGCCTCTACGCCGTCCGTGTGGGCGAGCAACGTAATAAAGCGGCTTTTTTTGATCTCTTCAACGACGCTAACCGGCGCCGCAGGGATTAACCAACTGTCCATTACGCCAGTTTCAAATCCCGGGTCATGTTTTCGATATGATTCTCATGGACGACCACGTTGTCTTCAATACGAATACCACCAAACGGCTTCAGCGCGTCAATCTTCTGCCAGTTGAAGTGTTTGCTGAATTGCCCTTCACGCCACGGCGCTAACAGGGATTCGATAAAGTAAATGCCCGGCTCAATGGTCAGGACCATGCCCGGTTGCAGCACGCGAGTGCAGCGCAGGTACGGATACTTCGACGGTGCGGCAAGATGCGTACCGCTATCATCCTGCATAAAACCAGCGACATCATGCACCTGTAATCCCAGCGGGTGACCAATACCGTGCGGCATAAACGGCCCGGTAAGATCGTTTTCCACCATCGCCTCTTCACTCATGTCGGTGATGATTTGATGTTTACGCAGCAGCTTCGCGATGCGCTGATGGAACTGAATGTGATAATCCACATAGTTGACACCCGCTTTCATGGTTGCAATTAGCGCCAGTTCTTCTTCATTAACGTCTTTCACCAACTGTGCATAGTCGTTGTCGCTTTTCGCCGACCAGGTCCGCGTCAGGTCTGCCGCATAGCCGTTATATTCCGCCCCGGCGTCCAGCAGGAAGCTGCGGATTTCTGACGGCGGTTGATGATCCAGCTTGGTGTAATGCAGTACAGAGGCATGTTCGTTAAGCGCAACGATGTTGCTGTAAGGCACGTCGGTATCGCGATGCCCCGTGGCTGTCAGGTACGCCAGGTTGATGTCGAACTCGCTCATCCCTGAACGGAACGCTTCTTCGGCTGCACGATGTCCACTTACCGCCATTTTCTGCGCTTCGCGCATGCAGGCCAGCTCGTAATCGGTTTTATACGCACGGTAATAGTGAAGATAGTCGATCACCCCTTTCGGGTTGATGTTGCTGGCAGCAATGTCCAGCTGCAGCGCACGTTCCGGTACCGGGCCGATGTACCCGATATTGCCGCGGGCAGCAGGCAATTGGCTACCAATACCGTCGGCTTTTGGCAACGCAATAATTTCAACTTCTTCGGTCCAGAAAGAGGTCGGCAGCGGCTCAACGTTGTGCCAGTAATCCACCGGCAGGTAGAACCACAACTTAGGCTTATTAACGCCATCCACCAGCAACCAGCAGTTGGGAACCTGCGTGACGGGTACCCAGGCTTTAAACTGCGGATTGACCTTGAACGGATACGGATGGTCGTCGAGAAAAACGTTAACCAGCTCACCGGAGTGAATAAGTAACGCATCCAGCTTAAAACGTGCCAGCGCATCGCGGGTCCGTTCCTGTAAGGTAACAATATGATTTTTATAGAGTGCGGCCAGTGATTCCATTATTTACCCTTCTGTTTTTTTGACCTCAAGTCTCCGCATCTTAGCACATCGTCCTGTGACTGCGTGATTTCTGCCGAGCGTGATCGGCCCGTCATTTCTTTAATCATTCATTTGCATTTTATTAACATAAAACACACACTTCGATTCATCTGGTATGACCAGATCACCTTGCGGATTCAGGAGACTGACATGCTTTACAAAGGCGACACCCTGTACCTCGACTGGCTGGAAGATGGCATCGCCGAACTGGTGTTCGATGCCCCTGGCTCAGTCAATAAACTCGACACGGCAACCGTAGCCAGCCTTGGCCATGCGCTGGATGTGCTGGAGAAACAACATGATTTAAAAGGGCTGCTGCTGCGTTCTAACAAAGCAGCCTTTATTGTCGGTGCCGATATCACCGAATTCCTTTCACTGTTCCTTGTTCCTGAAGAACAGCTAAGCCAGTGGCTGCACTTTGCCAACAGCGTCTTTAATCGCCTGGAAGATCTGCCTGTCCCAACCCTGTCTGCGGTCAACGGCTATGCGCTGGGTGGCGGCTGCGAGTGCGTCCTGGCGACCGACTACCGTCTGGCAACCCCGGACCTGCGCATCGGTCTACCGGAAACCAAGCTGGGCATCATGCCGGGCTTTGGCGGTTCCGTGCGTATGCCACGCATGCTGGGTGCAGACAGCGCGCTGGAAATCATTGCCGCAGGTAAAGACGTCGGTGCCGAGCAGGCACTGAAAATCGGTCTGGTTGATGGCATTGTGAAGCAGGAAAAACTGCTCGAGGGCGCAATGGCGGTACTGCGTCAGGCAATCAACGGCGACCTCGACTGGCGGGCCAAACGCCAACCAAAACTGGAGCCGCTGAAACTCAGCAAAATTGAAGCGGCCATGAGCTTTACCATCGCCAAAGGCATGGTTGCGCAGACGGCAGGGAAACATTACCCAGCCCCGATCACCGCCGTGAAAACGATTGAAGCTGCCGCCCGCTTTGGTCGTGAAGAAGCGCTGAACCTGGAAAACCAAAGTTTTGTCCCGCTGGCGCACACCAACGAGGCGCGTGCGCTGGTCGGTATTTTCCTCAACGATCAGTACGTCAAAGCGAAAGCGAAAAAACTGACGAAGGATATTGAGACACCGAAGCAAGCCGCAGTTCTGGGCGCAGGCATTATGGGTGGCGGTATAGCCTACCAGTCTGCCTGGAAAGGCGTGCCGGTTATCATGAAAGATATCAACGATAAATCGCTGACGCTGGGCATGACCGAAGCCGCCAAGCTGCTGAATAAGCAACTTGAGCGCGGCAAGATCGACGGTCTGAAGATGGCGGGCGTGATTTCCACCATCCAACCAACCCTCGACTACACCGGCTTTGAGCGCGTGGACGTGGTGGTGGAAGCGGTTGTTGAAAATCCAAAAGTGAAAAAAGCGGTGCTTGCAGAGACCGAAGATAAAGTGCGCCCGGATACCGTGCTGGCGTCAAACACGTCTACCATTCCGATTAGCGAACTGGCCAGCGTTCTGAAGCGCCCGGAAAACTTCTGTGGCATGCACTTCTTTAACCCGGTGCACCGGATGCCGCTGGTTGAGATCATCCGCGGTGAGAAAAGCTCGGATGAAACCATCGCTAAAGTCGTCGCCTGGGCCAGTAAGATGGGCAAAACGCCGATTGTGGTCAACGACTGCCCTGGCTTCTTTGTAAACCGCGTGCTGTTCCCCTACTTCGCCGGTTTCAGCCAGTTACTGCGCGACGGCGCGGACTTCCGCAAAGTCGATAAGGTGATGGAGAAACAGTTCGGTTGGCCAATGGGTCCGGCGTATTTACTGGACGTAGTCGGTATTGATACTGCACATCACGCGCAGGCAGTGATGTCCGCAGGCTTCCCGCAGCGGATGCAGAAAGATTATCGCGACGCGATCGATGCCCTGTTCGATGCCAGCCGCTTTGGACAGAAAAATGGTCTCGGGTTCTGGCGTTATAAAGAAGACAGCAAAGGCAAGCCGAAGAAAGAAGAGGATGCTGCGGTCGATGGCCTGCTGGCAGACGTCAGCCAGCCGAAGCGCGATTTCAGCGATGACGAGATTATCGCCCGCATGATGATCCCGATGGTCAACGAAGTGGTGCGCTGCCTGGAAGAAGGCATCATTGCCAGCCCGGCGGAAGCCGATATGGCACTGGTTTACGGTCTCGGCTTCCCTCCGTTCCACGGCGGTGCGTTCCGCTGGCTGGATACGCTCGGCAGCGCCAAATACCTCGATATGGCGCAGCAATACCAGCACCTCGGCCCACTGTATGAGGTGCCGGAAGGATTGCGTAATAAAGCGCGTCATAACGAACCGTACTATCCCTCGGTTGAGCCTGCCCGCCCGGTTGGCGACCTGAAAACGGCTTAAGGAGTCACAATGGAACAGGTTGTAATTGTTGATGCGATCCGTACCCCGATGGGCCGTTCGAAAGGGGGCGCGTTCCGTCACGTGCGGGCAGAAGATCTCTCCGCACATTTAATGCGTAGCCTGCTGGCGCGGAATCCAGCGCTTGAGCCCGCGGCTCTCGATGACATTTACTGGGGTTGCGTACAACAGACGCTGGAGCAAGGGTTCAATATCGCCCGTAACGCCGCACTGCTGGCGGAAGTCCCACACTCCGTCCCGGCTGTCACCGTCAACCGCTTGTGCGGTTCATCCATGCAGGCCCTGCACGATGCGGCGCGCATGATTATGACCGGCGATGCTCAGGCTTGCCTGATTGGCGGCGTGGAGCATATGGGTCACGTGCCAATGAGCCACGGCGTAGATTTTCATCCGGGAATGAGCCGCAACGTGGCAAAAGCCGCGGGGATGATGGGCCTGACGGCGGAAATGCTCTCTCGTATGCACGGTATCAGCCGTGAAATGCAGGATGCCTTCGCCGCACGTTCACACGCTCGCGCCTGGGCTGCCACCCAGTCTGGCGCATTTAAAAATGAAATCATCCCGACTGGCGGTCACGATGCCGACGGCGTGTTGAAACAGTTTAACTACGACGAAGTGATCCGTCCGGAAACCACCCTCGAAGCGTTGTCTACCCTGCGTCCGGCGTTTGATCCGGTTAGCGGTACGGTCACTGCCGGTACCTCTTCCGCGCTTTCCGACGGTGCCGCTGCTATGTTGGTAATGAGCGAGGGCCGTGCCCGCGAACTGGGCCTGACGCCGCGCGCGCGCATTCGCTCAATGGCGGTGGTCGGTTGCGATCCGTCAATCATGGGTTACGGCCCGGTTCCAGCCTCAAAGTTGGCGCTGAAAAAAGCTGGGCTTTCCGTCAGTGACATCGGTTTGTTTGAAATGAACGAAGCCTTTGCTGCGCAGATCCTGCCATGCATTAAAGATCTGGGCTTGATGGAGCAGATTGACGAGAAGATCAACCTCAACGGCGGTGCGATCGCCCTGGGCCACCCGCTGGGATGTTCCGGTGCGCGTATCAGCACCACCCTGCTGAACCTGATGGAGCGTAAAGACGTGCAGTTTGGTCTGGCGACGATGTGTATTGGGTTGGGTCAGGGTATCGCTACGGTATTTGAGAGAGTGTAATCACAGAGTGCCGCATCTTGTAGGCCGGGCAAGCGAAGCGCCCCCGGCAACGATGCCGGATGGCGACGTAAAAAACGTCTTATCCAGCCTACAAAATGTTATCTCAAAGCCATTGGTGCCAATGGCGAAGAGAGAAGGTTTAGTTGCCGTTCTTCCCGCCTGTCAGGGGCGGGTTTTTTATTTTTAAATAAAAGCGAACGCATCACCAAACAGACGATCTTCACGCGCCTGACGCTCATTACAGAACAGATCGCGCGCGATTTTTGCCATCTCAAAACGCCCGGCAATGTAGATGTCATGCTCAGCCAGCGTGCCATGATCCTGCAATACTGCCGTTAGTACGGTACCCGTACGACCACGCCAACCTTCTTCAGGCTGTTCGACCACGGGCTCAACGCGCAGGTTCGGGTGATTAACAGACAACGCTTCCAGTTCACCGAGATCGTAGAGATGCTTCTCTTCACGCCCGCCCCAGTAAATCGTCACGTCACGGTTTGGGTTGCGCGCCAGCGCGGTCAGTAAAATCGAGCGCGCATAAGAGAAGCCGGTGCCGCCAGCAATCAGGATCAGCGGTCGGTCTTCATCGTCACGCAGCCAGGCTTCGCCGTGCGGGATATCCACGTTGATTTCTCGATCCTGGAGAATGCGATCCATGACGGCCATCGCATACAGGTTAAGCTCAGAGGCACCCACGTGCAGCTCAATGAACCCGTGCTCATCCGGCGTTGAGGCCATGGAGAACGGACGCTTATCTCGTTCATCCATCACGACCATTAAATACTGACCAGCACGAAAGGAAAACGCCGCGTCTGGCACTAAACGGACGCGATATACGGTGTCAGTGATAGCTTCTACCGAGGTCACTTTACAGCTTAAGGTTGTCATGCGCTCTCTCTGTCGGATCAATAGGCAAAACGATCGCGCCTCAGGCGCTTTTGCCGTCATTAAAGATGGCCAGCTCATCCCAAATTGCGTCAATGCGCGCAGTCACTTCGGGATCTTTTTTAATCGGACGTCCCCATTCACGTTGGGTCTCACCCGGCCATTTATTGGTAGCATCCAGGCCCATTTTTGAACCAAGGCCGGAGACCGGCGAGGCAAAATCCAGGTAATCTATCGGTGTATTCTCTACCAACACCGTATCCCGGGCCGGGTCCATACGGGTGGTAATCGCCCAAATCACATCATTCCAGTCACGTGCGTTGACATCGTCATCGCAGACAATAACAAATTTGGTGTACATAAACTGTCGTAAAAACGACCAAACGCCCATCATGACGCGTTTGGCATGACCGGCGTACTGTTTTTTGATCGTGACAACCGCCAGTCGATACGAACAACCTTCCGGCGGCAGATAAAAATCGACGATTTCCGGGAACTGCTTTTGCAGAATCGGCACAAACACTTCGTTCAGCGCCACGCCCAGCACGGCAGGTTCATCGGGTGGACGCCCGGTGTAGGTGGAGTGATAAATAGCATCTTCACGCTGGGTGACGTGCGTGACGGTGAAGACCGGAAAGCTATCCACTTCATTGTAGTAACCCGTATGGTCGCCGTACGGACCTTCCGGCGCTAACTCCCCCGGCTCGATGTAGCCTTCCAGCACGATCTCTGCGCTGGCTGGGACTTCGAGATCGTTGGAAATACATTTGACCACTTCGGTCTTGGTACCGCGCAACAGTCCGGCAAACGCGTATTCCGATAACGTGTCAGGTACCGGCGTTACCGCGCCCAAAATCGTTGCCGGATCGGCCCCCAGCGCTACCGCAACTGGAAAACGCTCACCAGGATGGGCTGCACACCACTCCTGATAATCAAGCGCGCCACCACGATGGGAAAGCCAGCGCATAATAAGCTTGTTTTTGCCGATCAGCTGCTGACGGTAGATGCCCAGATTCTGCCGTTCTTTATGCGGGCCACGCGTCACGGTGAGCCCCCAGGTGATCAGCGGGGCGGCATCTTCCGGCCAGCAGGTCATGATGGGAATACGGTTGAGATCGACGTCATCGCCTGACGCGATTTTTTGCTGACAAGGTGCACCGCGCAGCCGTTTGGTCGGCATATTCAAAACCTGCTTGAACTGCGGCAGCTTATCAAACAGATCGCGGAACCCTTTTGGCGGCTCCGGCTCTTTCAAAAACGCCAACAGCTTACCCACTTCCCGCAGCGCAGAGACATCTTCTTGTCCCATCCCCATTGCAACACGCTTAGGCGTGCCAAACAGGTTGCACAGCACCGGCATCGAATAGCCTTTAGGGTTCTCAAACAACAACGCGGGCCCGCCCGCACGCAGCGTGCGATCGGCAATTTCAGTGATTTCCAGATGAGGATCCACTGGAAGCGTAATGCGTTTGAGCTCACCCTGCTGTTCAAGCAGCGTCAGGAAGTCGCGTAAATCGTTATATTTCATGGCGTCCATTGTGGCCTCTTCGTAAGCGCCTCATTATACGGCGTTCATCATTGCGATGCTGTATTTTTGTTAAATTAGCGTGAACTCTGGCGGTACATGCAAGCGCAGGGATTATATACCCATTGAGTTTCGGGTTGCGTTGAGGCGGGTATAATTAACTTAGTGCATGGCTTTTGTTATGCTTACGCTCAGAACAAGCGGATAAGAGTTATTATGCAAGCCTGGTATTTACTGTACTGCAAACGCGGGCAACTTCAGCGTGCCCAGGAACACCTGGAAAGACAGGCCGTGAGCTGCCTGACGCCCATGATCACCCTGGAAAAAATAGTGCGTGGAAAACGTACTACAGTCAGTGAGCCACTTTTCCCTAACTACATGTTTGTCGAATTCGACCCGGAAGTGATCCACACCACCACCATCAATGCCACGCGTGGCGTCAGCCATTTCGTCCGCTTTGGTGCAACACCCGCAACAGTTCCGTCTTCCGTTATTCACCAGCTTTCCATCTACAAACCAGAAGGGATTATTGACCCTGAAACCCCGTATCCAGGAGATAGCGTGATTATCACCGAAGGTGCATTTGAAGGGCTGAAGGCAATTTTCACCGAACCAGATGGCGAGGCACGCTCCATGCTGCTGCTTAACCTGCTGAATAAAGAGGTTAAGCAGAGCGTGAAAAACACCGGTTTTCGCAAAATCTAAATCCGCTTCAGAAGGTGACTTCGAAGAGTGTCCTGACATTGGCGTCGATAGCGGCTGCCAGGCGCTGAGGATCGTCTCCACGCCAGTGCGCAATACGCTCAAGAATGTGCGGCAGGTGCGCAGGTTCATTACGACGTGAAGCCGGTTTCGGAGTTAAATCGCGGGGAAGTAAATAAGGGGCATCGGTTTCGATCAGGAGCCTTTCCACTGGGATAAACGGCAGCAGTTCCCGAAGTTCCATGCCCCGACGCTCATCGCAGACCCATCCGGTGATGCCAATATACAGCCCCCTGTCTACGCAGTCCTGCATCTCCTGGCGTGAGCCGGTAAAGCAGTGCAATACAGCGCCTGGAAGGCTGTCCAGCCAGGGTTCGAGCAGCGTCAGAAAACGGTCATGTGCGTCGCGGCAATGCATGAAAACCGGCATCTGCAACTCGGCGGCGATACGCAGTTGTGCCTCAAACGCCCGCTCCTGCTCCTGCGGCGTGGAGAAATTGCGATTGAAATCCAGCCCACATTCACCAATGGCGACCACTTCAGACTGGTTTGCCAGCGCCACAATCGCCTCTTCCGTTGAGGGTTGCCATTGACTACTGTCATGCGGGTGAACACCCGCGGTGGACCAGCAATGTGGATAATGCTGTGCCAGTTTTAACGCCTGCTGGCTTTCGTGCAGGTTAGTTCCGGTCAAAAGCATGCCATTTACGCCGGCAGCAAAGGCACGCGCGACAACCTCATCCCTGTCTTTTGCAAATTGCGTACTGGTTAGATTAACGCCAATATCAAAC
>NZ_SZWV01000109.1:62774-70976 GCF_005280945.1 Citrobacter sp. wls718 | reverse complement strand
GGTTGAATTTATTCTTCGGTTTTATCGGCAGCTTCAGCTTTCTCGTTCTCCGCCTCGTTATCTTCGTCTCGCGTACGTCGCTTACCGACATAGAAACGGGAGAAGAAAACGCCGACTTCAAACAGGCAGTACATTGGTATGGCCAACAGCGTTTGCGAAAAGACATCCGGCGGCGTCAGTAACATCCCCACGACAAAGGCGCCGACGACAACATAAGGACGTTTTTTACGTAAGTCTTCAGGCGTCGTAATGCCCATCCAGCACAGCAGCACAATGGCAACGGGAACCTCGAAGGAAACCCCAAAGGCCATGAAAAGTGCCATTACGAAGCTGAGGTAGCTGGCAATATCCGTCGACACCTGTACGCCCTGCGGAGCCGTATTGGCAAGGAAACCAAACGCCAGCGGGAAGACGACAAAGTAGGCGAATGCCATGCCGATATAGAACAGCAGCGAACTTGAAACCAGCAGCGGCACAACAAGGCGGCGTTCATGCTTATATAACGCGGGAGCAATAAATGCCCATACCTGGTACAGGATCACTGGCGCTGACAGGATCAGCGACACCATAAAGGTGAGCTTGATCGGGGTAAAGAACGGCGAGGCCACATCTGTGGCGATCATCGTCGCACCCTGCGGCATTTGCTTGATCAGCGGTGCCGCAACCATATGGTAAATGTCGTTGGCAAAATAAACCAACGCCAGAAAGATCACCAGAACCGCAATAATGCAGTTCAGGAGTCGCTTACGCAGCTCAATCAAATGCGTGATGAGCGGTTGAGTATCTTCTACAGCCATGTTTACGGTTTATCACTCGACGAAGGGGAGGATTCGACAACAGGCGCGGCGGATTTCTTTTCTGCGTCCATCAACGTTACGGAAGCGGCTTCCGTCGGTTCCGGCGTACTAGCACCCGTGGATTGCGGTTTTTGCTCTGGCGAGCTGGCCTGCGCTTCAGCCGTAGCCGGGGTAACCCCCTCATGCTGCGCTTCGCTCCCTTTCACTACCGGATTATGGATAGTGTGGGCTTCATCGCTGGCTTTCTCAGGGTCGTTAGCGCTGTAAGAACGCTTCATCGACTCCGCAGCTTCACGCAATTCATCCATCGAAGCTTTCAGCTCCGGCGTCAGATTTGTCAGGCTCGCTTTCTCAACTTTTTTCAGGCTGTCCTGAAACTCCTGAAGCTTAAGCTCCTGGGTCAGTTCATTCTGAACCGTCGTTGCAAGAGAGCGCAATGCACGAACCCAACCCGCGACCGTTTTTACCGCCACCGGCAGTCGTTGTGGCCCCAGAACAATGAGGCCAATCACGAACACCAATAGCAGTTCGCTAAAACCGATATCAAACACGGATTATACCTGCTCTTTATCGTGGCTTTTGGCGTCTTCTTTTTTCACTTCACCCTGCTTATCGGTGATGGATTTAGCAGTAAAATCAGCGTCCTGGCTGGTTTTATCTTGCTTAGGTTCATCATCACCCATCGCCTTTTTGAAGCCTTTGATTGACGCGCCAAGATCGGAACCGATGGAGCCGAGTTTCTTGGTGCCGAATAGCAGTACAACGATGACGGCAATGATCAACAACTGCCAGATACTGATACCACCCATACATGTTCCTCTGTTATAGATGATGAATTAATAAGACCGTAGTATACGTTACACGACCTGCCTTGAGCGATGAAAAATTCAGCGCATTTTGCGCCAGCCTATCAGCCAGGCAATGACGCCACCCGCCATTAGCCAGCCAGGCATCAAACCCCACTCAGGACGGCTTACCAGCAAGAACGTCCCACTTAGCAGCAGCGTTGCGCCAATACCCAATAAATAACGGGATTGTCCCTGACGAACATGATTCGCCTGAAGCTCGCGCGCAATCTTATCAACACTGTGTTGTAAATATTTGCCCTGGCGCAAACTGTCATACACAAGTTCAGGTATTTCTGGCATTTTTTCGACCCAGAACGGTGCTTTTTCTTTAAAAGCCCTGACAAGCGCAGGAATACCGACCTGATCTTTAATCCACGACTCCAGAAATGGCTTGGCTGTTTTCCATAAATCTAACTGCGGATACAGCTGTCGACCAACGCCCTCAACATACAACAATGTCTTCTGTAACAGCACCAGTTGCGGCTGGACTTCCATATTAAACCGACGTGCGGTGTTAAACAGGTTCAACAGCACGTGACCAAATGAAATTTCCGACAGCGGTTTTTCAAATATCGGTTCACACACGGTACGAATAGCAAATTCAAATTCTTCGACGTTGGTGTCCGGCGGAACCCAGCCAGAATCTACGTGCAACTCGGCAACCTTGCGGTAGTCGCGGTTAAAGAACGCGATAAAGTTTTCCGCCAGGTAGCGCTTATCTTCTTTATTCAACGAACCGACAATCCCGCAGTCAATGCCAATATATTTCGGGTTCTCAGGGTGTTCATAGCTAACAAAAATATTCCCAGGGTGCATATCCGCATGGAAAAAGCTGTCGCGGAATACCTGAGTAAAGAAGACCTGAACGCCACGCTCAGCCAACAGTTGCATATTGGTGCCGTTCTTCTCAAGCGCGGCAACATCTGAAACAGGGATACCGTAAATACGCTCCATCACCATCATGTTCTGACTGCAATAGTCAGAATACACTTCCGGGATGTACAGCATCGGGCTGTCTTCAAAATTACGCCGCAGCTGAATCGCGTTCGCCGACTCGCGCAGCAGATTCAGCTCATCGATCAGCGTTTTTTCATATTCACGCACCACTTCCGTTGGCCGCAGGCGGCGACCATCCGGCAGCAAGCGAGGCACCCAGCGAGCAAGGCGATAGATCAGTTTTAAATCGGCTCTGATGACCGGCAGAATATCCGGGCGAATGACCTTGATCACGACCTCTTTGCCGTTCGATTTCAGTCGCGCAGTGTGTACCTGTGCAATAGACGCAGATGCCAGTGGAGTGATGTCAAAATCATCAAACCATTCTTCAACAGGGAGTCCGCCCATTGCTTCTTCGATTTGTTGTTTTGCACGTTGCCCATCGAATGGGGCCACCCGGTCCTGCAGCAGTGCAAGCTGATCGGCGATTTGCGGAGGAAAAAGGTCGCGGCGGGTGGAAAGCATTTGACCAAACTTGATCCACACCGGTCCCAGCTCCTGCAAAGCCAGTCTCAGCCTTTCACCCAGCGGTTTATCTTTATGTCGGTTTGGCATCCAGAACAACGTGTAGCGCCACAACCTAAGCGGCAGCGTAATACGCATTTTGGGGATGAGTTCATCAAGACCGTAGCTTAAGAAAGTGCGAATGATGAAATAAAGGCGCCGTACTTCACCTGGCGTCATTTGGCCTCCAGTTTTTCCAGCCGTTTGGCCAGAGAGTCGACCGCACGCTCAACGGCAGCGGTTTCTTCGGCAAACCATGCAACTTCCAGCGGGCCCGGGGCCATGCGCCACTCTTCGGTGATCGCTTCGGCAACATAACGCTGCTGACGTTGAACGGTACGGCATAAAAACGTAGCCCCACCGCGCAGGGTCTTGCTGATCCCTTCTGCAACAATATCGCCAGTATAAGGGGCAAGTAGTTCTGCGGGATCGAACTCCGCCAGGTCTGCCAGCGCGACAACGTTCTGCACCACTTGAATATCGCCCTGCACTTCCAGCTCGCCGCTGCGGATAAGCGCCGTGAGCTGCTGGCGATCGCGCAATTTTGGTAACACGCTGGCATGCGTGATCACGGTGCAATCAGCTTCGCCTTCCCATGCCCCCAGTACATCAACCTGGCGTTCGCTAAACACCAGGACTAGCGGGGTCGAAAATCCTTTGAGATCTACACGCAGCACCTTGCCCTGCAAACGCGTTCTGGCTGATTTCAGTGCCGGTGAACGATACAGAAAGGTGTTGAGCAGATTTTCAACGCCTGCGGTCACTAAGGGTTTAAAAGGCATCCCCGATCTCCTGTCAGAACTTGTAACCACGATGCAGCGCAACAACACCTGCCGTCAGGTTGTAGTAATCAACGCTTTCAAACCCGGCATCTTGCATCATTGCTTTTAACGTGTCCTGATCGGGATGCATACGGATGGACTCCGCCAGATAGCGGTAACTATCGGCATCGCTTGCCACCATTGAACCGATACGCGGCAGAATATGGAAAGAGTATGCGTCATACGCTTTGCTCAGCGGCTCGATAATCGGCTTGGAAAATTCCAACACCAGTAAACGTCCACCAGGCTTCAACACGCGATACATAGAACGCAGTGCTTTGTCTTTATCCGTGACGTTACGCAGGCCGAACGAAATGGTAATGCAGTCAAAGGTGTTGTCCGGGAACGGCAATGCTTCCGCGTTCGCCTGGACATACTCGACGTTGCCAATCACGCCAATGTTGCGCAGCTTTTCGCGACCCATTTTGAGCATTGAGTCATTGATATCCGCCAGAACCACTTTCCCGGTTTCACCGACCATGCGAGAAAATTTCGCCGTCAGATCGCCCGTACCACCGGCTAAATCCAGGACAGTCTGCCCACGGCGCACGCCACTGCAATCAATGGTGAAGCGCTTCCACAAACGATGAATGCCAAATGACATTAAGTCATTCATAACGTCATATTTAGACGCCACAGAATGAAAAACGTGGGCCACCATGTCAGCTTTCTGCTCTTTAGCGACGGTCTGAAAGCCAAAGTGCGTCGTTTCTTGTGAATTATCCACCATCTCAGTGCCTGCTCATCCAAAAAATGTTCGAGAAGTGTAACAGATTGGGCCAATTTGCCCTACCCTTCTACCGGGTTCAACTAACCCAAACGGGCTAGTTTGATTGCTGATTTACCGCCTCTCCATCGGGGTAAGTCTCGTCTTGTTGCGCCTCGGGGACCGAACGTAAACGAAACTCTTCATCCTGGCTCGTGGCTTGTTCAGCCAGTTCAGGATTAATCTCGCGCTTAATTTCTACACCCAATCCACGAAACGCTTCTGCCTGAGCCAGAACGTTTCCACGCCCTGAAGACAATTTTTTCATCGCCTGCCGATAGTTATCTTGTGCCTTGTCCAGGCTCTGACCAATTGCTGACATATCATCGACAAACAGCCGCATTTTGTCATAAAGCTTGCTGGCCCGGTCCGCGATCTGCTGCGCATTACGACTTTGATGCTCATACCGCCACAGATTAGCAATGGTGCGCAATGCCACCAACAACGTGGTCGGGCTTACCAGCATAATATTATTTCTGAGTGCTTCTGTAATCAGTTCGGGCTGCCTGTCCAGCGCCAGCAGAAAAGCGGGCTCAACCGGGATAAACATCAGCACATAATCAAGCGTACGTAATCCCGGCAACTGCTGGTAGTCTTTGCGGCCCAGCAGACGAATATGGTTACGCACGGAGGCGATATGTTCCTGTAACGCACTTTCGCGGGTGTAGTCATCCTCTGCATTAAAGTAGCGTTCATAGGCCACCAGCGTCATTTTCGCATCGATCACCACGTCTTTGCCCTGCGGCAATCGGACAATAACATCCGGCTGCATCCGCGATCGTGCGTCATTTTCTATGCTGACCTGAGTTTCATATTCATAGCCTTCGCGCAGACCGGACGCCTCCAGTACCCGCGTGAGTACGACTTCTCCCCAGTTGCCCTGGGTTTTGTTATCGCCTTTCAGCGCCCGTGTCAGGTTAACCGCTTCTTGCGCCATCTGCGCGTTCAGTTGCTGGAGGTTACGAATTTCGTGCGCCAGGGTATGACGCTCTTGCGCCTCTTTGCCAAAGCTATCCTGCACCTGGCGGCGAAAACCGTCCAGCTGTTCACGTAATGGTGTAAGCAAGCTATTCAGGCTTTGGCGATTTTGCTCATCAACGCGACGATTGCTGTGTTCAAAAATACGGTTTGCCAGGTTTTCGAACTGTTCGCTCAGACGCTGTTCGCTGTTGATCATCTGGCGGATTTTATCTTCCGCATGCTGTTGCGTCGCGTCGAGTCGCGTGGTGACTTCCCGGAGATCGGCTTCCAGAGAGGTGTTAATACTCTGCAGGCTGCGAAGTTCGTTGTTGAGTAGCTCGCACTCGTCGCGCCAGTGGGCTTCCTGCGCCAGCTGTTGACGTGCGGCGCTTAGCGCAATATCCAGTTCACGCCGTTCTTCGATAAGATCCGCGCGGATTTGGTCGGCACGCGCTTTGGTCGCCAGCCAGCCCACAAGCAGCCCTGCAGCTAACGCTACGACGGCACTTATCATTATCGAAATATCCACTACGCCCCCCTTACAGCAACGACTTACCCGCACAAAATAGAATTGTGCTGTATAAACGTCCAGTTTAAAAGGAATTTCCTGCGAGGTACTGCGCAAAATAAAAAGGCCGAACATGTCGGCCTTTTCAGAAAGGAGAGAAAATTACAGCAGGCGACGTGCAGCCTCTACCACGATTTTCACCGCGTGGCTTTCCGTTTGCTTCATGGTTTCAGCATTCGGGATTTCTTGCTGAGTACGGTTAACGATAACACCCGCAACCATACCGGCACGCAGACCCTGGCTTGCACACATGGTCAGCAGCGTAGCGGATTCCATTTCGTAGTTCATGACGCCCATGGACTGCCACTCTTCCATCGAGCCTTTGAAACGGCTCACCACGCGACCAGAGAAGGTGTCATAACGCTCCTGGCCTGGGTAGAAGGTATCTGAAGAGGCGGTCACGCCGACGTGGGTAGTCGCGCCAATAGATTTCGCGGCTTCCACCAGCGCGGTGGTGCATTCGAAATCGGCAACAGCCGGAAATTCCATCGGTGCAAAGTGCAGGCTCGCCCCGTCCAGACGGACAGACGCGGTGGTAACCAGCACGTCGCCCACGTTGATATGCGGCTGAATAGCGCCGGTCGTACCGATACGCAGGAAGGTACGAATGCCCAGTTGCGCCAGTTCTTCTACGGCGATAGAGGTCGACGGACCGCCGATACCGGTAGAGCAGACAATCACAGCTTTACCATCCAGCTCAGCACGCCAGGTAGTGAACTCGCGATGAGATGCCAGCTTAACCGGCTTGTCCATCAGCGCGGCGATCTTTTCCACACGCTCAGGGTCGCCAGGGACGATAGCAAGCGTAGCCCCTTGTAAATCGTTCTTGGTGAGGCCGAGATGAAAAACATCAGACTTAGACATAAAAACTCCTCTGTGAATCGGTTTTGTCAGAAGAAGCAAAAACACACTTTACCGAAGGCATAAACATATTTTCGTGACAGCCATCACTTTGATGTAAATCAATTGCATTTCATTACCGTCAAATAGTGATGAACATCACATTAACTGTTCGATACAGGCAAGCCTTGCACAAAAGATAGACCGTTTAAGGCAATGTGGTTCGTTGCACGCGTCTATAGTTAATGATGCGCTATTTGGCTAAATACTTAAGGGTACGGAGAATACCATGGCAACAACACGACAATCTGGCTTTGCACCTGCAGTATCCCCACCCGCAGCAACGGCGGTTCACACCCCGGATAACGAAATCATCGCGGGAATAACGTCGATTCCGTCTCAAGGCGATGATATGCCTGCGTATCATGCACGCCCGAAGCACAGCGAAGGTCCGCTACCGGTTGTTATCGTCGTGCAGGAAATTTTTGGCGTTCATGAACACATCCGTGATATTTGTCGCCGCCTGGCGCTGGAAGGGTATCTGGCTGTCGCTCCAGAGCTTTACTTTCGCGAGGGCGATCCGAATGATTTTGCCGATATTTCAACGCTGTTAAGCGGCCTGGTGGCCAAAGTCCCGGACTCTCAGGTTCTGGCCGATCTGGACCACGTCGCCAGTTGGGCCTCACGCAACGGTGGTGACGCACACCGACTGATGATCACTGGTTTTTGCTGGGGTGGACGCATCACCTGGCTGTATGCCGCACACAACCCGCAGTTAAAAGCGGCAGTGGCATGGTATGGCAAACTGGTCGGCGACAAAACGCTGAACTCGCCCAGGCATCCTGTCGATATCGCTACCGATCTTAACGCCCCCGTGTTGGGGCTTTATGGCGCGCAGGACACCAGTATTTCGCAGGAAAGCGTGGAAACCATGCGTCAGGCATTGCGCGCGGCGAATGCCAAAGCAGAAATCGTGGTGTATCCCGATGCCGGGCATGCTTTTAACGCGGATTATCGCCCGAGCTATCACGAAGAGTCCGCCAATGACGGCTGGCAAAGAATGCTGGCGTGGTTTGCGCAATATGGTGGGAAGAAATAAATG
>NZ_SZWV01000109.1:49228-62741 GCF_005280945.1 Citrobacter sp. wls718 | reverse complement strand
TCGCCCGGTGGCGGCTACGCCTTACCGGGCTTACAACGACTTGCACGTTCCTGTTGGCCGGGTAAGCGTTAACGCCCCCGGCGATCGGGCACCTAATTAAGCCTGACGCAGGTTCTGCGCCGCTTTCACCATGTTCGCCAGCGCTGCGCGGGTTTCCGGCCAGCCACGCGTCTTTAGACCACAGTCCGGGTTCACCCACAGACGCTCAGCCGGGATACGCTGTTCCGCTTTCTTCAGCAGGGCTTCAATCCATTCCACGCTTGGCACATTTGGCGAGTGAATGTCGTACACGCCCGGCCCGATTTCGTTCGGGTAGTCGAACTCTTCGAACGACTCCAGTAGCTCCATGTCGGAACGCGAGGTTTCAATGGTGATCACGTCGGCATCAAGCGCAGCGATGGAATCCATGATGTCGTTAAACTCGCAGTAACACATGTGGGTGTGGATCTGCGTTTCATCCTTCGCCACTGCGGCGTTGATGCGGAAGGCCTCGACACCCCATTCCAGATACGCTGCCCAGTCGCTACGACGTAGCGGCAGACCTTCACGCAGCGCCGGTTCATCAATCTGGATGATGCCAATACCGGCGGCTTCCAGATCGGCGACTTCGTCACGCAGTGCCAGCGCAATCTGCTTAGCGATGGTTTCGCGAGTCACATCTTCGCGCGGGAATGACCAGCAAAGAATGGTCACCGGGCCTGTCAGCATGCCTTTGACCGGTTTGTCAGTCAGCGACTGGGCGTATTTTGCCCACTCAACGGTAATCGCTTCCGGACGACTCACGTCACCAATCACTACCGGCGGCTTCACGCAGCGGGAGCCGTAGCTCTGTACCCAACCATTCTGAGTAAAGACAAAACCGTCCAGATGCTCGCCAAAGTATTCGACCATGTCGTTACGTTCAGCTTCGCCGTGTACCAGCACGTCCAGGCCTAAACGTTCCTGCTCAGCGATCGCCTGTTTGATATGCTCGGCGATACCGGTGCGGTAGTTGCCCGCATCCAGGTTACCCTTTTTAAAATCCAGACGCAGGCCGCGGATTTCCGTAGTTTGCGGGAAGGAACCGATAGTGGTGGTCGGCCACGCTGGCAGGTTAAAGCGCGCACGCTGGGCTTCGGCACGTACCGGGTAAGCATGAGTACGCTGGCTGTCCTGCGCGGTGATTGCCGCCAGACGTTTTTCCACTGCCGCATTGTGGACGCGGGTTGACTGACGACGCGCCTGAATTGGCGCACTCCACGCGACCAGTGCAGTAGTATCACCGCTGTTCAGCGCATCACGCAGCAGCGCCAGTTCACCGCACTTTTGCAGGGCGAAGGCAAACCAGCTTTTCACTTCGGCATCCAGGCGGGTTTCGGCACTCAGATCGATAGGACTGTGCAGCAGGGAGCAGGAGGAGGCGACCCACAGCTCACGTTTCCCGACAATGTCTTTAATCTGTGCATATTTCTCGGTCAGATCGGCGCGCCAGACGTTACGGCCGTTAATCAGGCCTGCGGAGAGCAGCCAGTTAGCGGGCAAACGCGAGTGCAACTCGGCTACGTCATCTTTACCATGAACCAGATCCACGTGCAGACCCTGTACCGGCAGCGCGGTGATGGTATCCAGATTCGGCGTCACGCCTTCGAAATAGGTAGTCAGTAGCAGCTTCACCTGCCCGGTCAGCGCATCGTACGCCGGTTTAAAGGCGTTCAGCCATTCCTGGGGCAACTCCAGCACCAGCGCAGGTTCATCAATCTGTACCCACTCAACACCGCGTTTCGCCAGCTCAGCCAGCACCTGCTGGTAAACCGGCAGGATGTCGTTCAGCAGACTCAGGCGATCAAACTGCTCACCCTTCACTTTCCCCAGCCACAGGTAGGTGACCGGACCCAGCAGGACGGGCTTCACTTTGTGGCCCAGCGCCAGCGCTTCGTCCACTTCATCCAGCAGTTGAGTCCAGGTCAGTTTGAACTGCTGACCTTTGGTAAATTCAGGCACCATGTAGTGATAGTTGGTATTAAACCATTTGGTCATTTCTGCCGCTGCCGCCGGTGCACCGGTCGGTGCGCGACCACGGCCAATGCGGAATAAGGTGTCGATATCGACAGAGCCATCTTTGTTCTGATGACGGGCCGGAACGTTACCCAGCAGCAAACTGGTGGTCAGCACATGATCGTACCAGGCAAAATCGCCCACTGGCAGCAGGTCAACGCCAGCTTGCTTTTGTTGATCCCAGTGACGAGCGCGCAGTTCGCGACCCGTTGCCAGCAATTCTTCACGAGAGGCGTTACCCGCCCAGTAGCTTTCTTGCGCTTTTTTCAACTCGCGACGCAGGCCAACGCGAGGGAAACCGAGGGTGTGATTCAATATTGTCATTTTTCTTCCTCTAATTATATGTAAATCCTATGGATTTTGAATTTAGGGAAGGCGGCAAGTTTGCTCATCCCCAGGAGCTTACTGAAGTAAGTGACTGGGGTGGGGAAACGAAGCCAACGCACCATAAATTTAAAAGACGAAGGATTTTAGCCGTCCAGATGTTTACACATCCATAATTGGCGGTTACTGTATATTCCTCAAGCGCAATTTATTCATGCCGAAGTGAAGGACTTTCATGATCGAGATTAAGCATCTGAAAACGCTACAGGCGTTGCGGAACAGTGGGTCGCTGGCAGGCGCAGCAGCGACGTTGCATCAGACCCAATCCGCCCTGTCTCACCAGTTCAGCGATCTGGAACAACGCCTCGGCTTTCGGCTATTTGTGCGTAAAAGCCAGCCGCTACGTTTTACGCCACAGGGTGAAATTTTGTTGCAGTTGGCCAATCAGGTGTTGCCACAAATCGGTCGCGCGCTTCAGGCATGCAACGAACCGCAGCAAACCCGGCTGCGCATCGCCATTGAATGTCACAGCTGTATTCAGTGGCTGACCCCCGCGCTGGAGAATTTCCGTGCTAACTGGCCACAGGTAGAGATGGATTTTAAATCCGGCGTGACTTTCGATCCGCAACCAGCCCTGCAGCAGGATGAGCTGGACCTGGTGATGACATCCGACATTCTGCCGCGCAGCGGCCTGCACTATTCACCGATGTTTGATTTTGAAGTCCGTCTGATACTGGCGCCCGATCACCCACTGGCCAGCAAAACGCAGGTAACGCCGGAAGATTTAGCCAGCGAAACCCTGTTGATTTATCCTGTACAGCGCAGCCGACTGGATGTCTGGCGGCATTTCCTGCAGCCTGCTGGCGTTAGCCCGTCGCTGAAGAGCGTGGATAACACCCTGCTGCTGATCCAGATGGTCGCCGCCAGAATGGGTATTGCAGCGCTGCCGCACTGGGTAGTGGAGAGTTTTGAACGCCAGGGCCTGGTAGTGACCAAAACCCTGGGTGATGGATTATGGAGCCGACTGTACGCCGCTGTGCGCGATGGCGAGCAGCGTCAGCCGGTCACGGAAGCATTTATTCGCTCAGCGCGGAATCACGCCTGCGATCACCTGCCGTTTGTGCGGAGTGCGGAGCGACCCACTTTCGATGCACCCACAGTGAGGCCACTATAACAGCCGCACCAATGATGAAGCTTGGCCAGTGAGGCTGCTGGTGCCAGATGGCCAGATTAACCAACAGCCCCGCAGGCACATGCATATTGTTCATGATACCCAGTGTGCCTGCATCTACCTGCGTCGCGCCGTAGTTCCACATAAAGTAACCGATGCCCGATGCTGCCACGCCAAGGAACACCAGAATCCCCCACTGCAGCGAAGTTTCAGGCATTTTTTGCGCATTCCCTACTATAAGCCAGGCAACGACCGCCACCAGTAATGCCCCCATATAAAACCAGGCAAAGGCGTTGTGCTGCGGCATGGGACGGGTTTCCATCAGACGCTTATAGCCCACCATGCCGATGGCAAAGCTGATGTTGGAAAGCTGTACCAGCAGCAGACCGGTCCAGAAATGACTGGTCACCTGATCGTAACGAATGATCCCCGCCCCAATCACCGCCAGCAGTGCGCTAAACGCGTAGCTCCAGCGTAAACGGCGTCGGCTCATAAGGTCATAAATCAGTGTGATATAGAGCGGTGTCAGGACGGTAAATAGCAGCAGCTCGGAAACCGTCAGGTACAAATAAGCACGGAAACTCAGCATATACATGATGCCAAGCTGCATGGCACCCACCAGCATGTACAGACCAATAGTTTTTACGCTGTGGCCGCGGGTACGCAGAAATGGCAGGAACACCAGCGCAGCCAGTCCGACCCGCACCAGCACGGCAAAATAGCTATCGACATGACCAGCAAGGTACTCGCCAAACAGGCTAAAGGAAAAGGCCCACAGAATAGTGGTAATGATGAGTAGCGCCACAATAGATGTCTCTGAACAAAAGATACACCCATTGTAGCGAAGTTCACGGTTGACAACTGACTAACTAATGAGCGGTTCCGTTACTGTAAAAACAGTTCTCGCAGATAATGCGGCACAGCATCGTCGGCATTAAGCCCAATCACGTCCAGCTCCGGGTGCAGATCCTTCAGGCGCTGATGTGCATTACCCATAATGCAGCCTTTTCCCGCCATCGATAGCATTTCGGCGTCATTCATGCCGTCACCAAAGGCGATACAGTCTTTCAGGCTGAAGCCCATCGCTTTTGCCACCGCTTCCAGCGCATGGCCTTTTGATACGCCACCCGCCATCACTTCCAGACAGGTCAGCGTGGAGAAACTGACGTTCACACGATCACCCCAACGGGCGTTAATCGCCTGCTCCAGCGGCAGCAGGATTTCGTGAGAGTCGGTGGTGAAAAACACTTTACTGACGCCTTCCGGCTCCAGCAGCGCAGGTTCAAACAGCGAGTAGTTAAACACCGCTTCTTTAAAGAAACGCATTTCATCCGGGCGATGGCGGTTCATAAACCACTCATCGTCGCGATACACGTTGGTCACGATATCCGGGTTCGCATTCACCACACCAAACAGATCGCTGGCAATGTCGCGATCCAGATTATGCGAGAACACAAGATTCCCGTCAGTATCATGTACGCGCGCACCGTTGGAGGTGATCATGTAGGACTTAATGCCGAGATTGTCGCGAATTTGCCCTACATCAATATGATGACGGCCGGTCGCGAACACAAAATTCACACCACGAGCCGTCAGCAGTTTCAGCGTCTCTTTGGCATACGGGGACAGGGTATGGTCGGGGGAAAGCAGCGTACCGTCTAAATCAGATGCAACTACCTGATACATAAAAAATTAAACCTCTAAGCAAAGCGGTGTCCGCTGGATGAGTTATGCCTGTCGAAAAATTCAACAATGGCGTTGAGCGCGACTGAGCGCATTGCGTCCTTTTCAAAAAGGATCTCATGGTAGGCGCCTTTTATGACCAGCGGTTGACCTCCTTCTACAGGATGGCCCGCTGCAGCGCGGAGTTCACAAAAACGATAGTGCATGCGGTTATCCACCACACGCTCTTCTTCAGCCTGAATAAGCAACGTCGGGGTCGCATCATCTCCGGCCCCGGCCAACACCTGCTCACCCGCCAGAATGCCTTCACGCACCCAATGATAGGTCGGGCCGCCTACGCGCAACTGCGGATCATCAGCATAGAAGCGCAGATTACGCCGATAGCGCTGTCGGCTATGGGTGAGCGCATTCATCCCAAACGGCAACGCCCGCCAGCGACCGGTCCCCATGGCATAGCCTTCGCGAATGCGCGGATACCCTTCAGCCCAGTCAAGAATATGGCGCACCATCCAGTCAGGAAAGCGCATCACGATCCCGAACATCGGTGCGCTGAGGGCAATAGCATCACACTGATTAGGGTGGCGCTGCAGGAACAGCGTGGCAATAGCGCCTCCCATGGAATGCGCCAGTATATAGCGTTTTCTCCACGGACCTGGCTGCACTTCCTGCTGCCAGAAGGCGGTCAAATCGTCGACATAGTCATTAAAGTTATCCACATGGCCACGGTGCGGATCCGAGAGCATCCGCCCGGAACGCCCCTGGCCACGATGGTCGATAATGAGGACGTCAAAACCAGAATAAAACAGGTCATACGCCAGTTCAGCATATTTTACGTAGCTTTCTATGCGCCCGGGACAAACGACGATGACGCGATCGTTTTTTTCTGCACGAAAGCGAACAAAGCGTACGGGAACATTATCTACGCCAGTGAATTCCGCTTCCTCCCGCTGACGCCAGAAATCTGTCAGTGGCCCCATGGAAAAAGCGGCAAACGCGTTTTCTCTTGTTTCCCAGTCTTTTTGCTGCTGAAACATCGGGTATCCAGCCTCGTTGACCAAGTAAAATCGTTTTTTTTGCCGAGCCTGTTACAACGCATCGGCAGTAGCGTATTGTGGCATAAAAATAGACAAGTCGGGAGTTTCTCATGACCTTTGAATGGTGGTTCGCCTACCTGCTGACGTCCATTGTTTTGAGCTTGTCGCCAGGTTCAGGGGCGATCAACACCATGACAACCGCCATCAGCCATGGTTATCGGGGAGCAGCGGCGTCGATTGCCGGTTTGCAGACCGGGCTTGGCATTCATATCGTGCTGGTCGGTGTTGGGCTAGGAACGCTATTCTCACGGTCAGTGATCGCCTTTGAGGTACTAAAGTGGGCGGGGGCAGCCTATCTTATCTGGTTGGGCATTCAGCAATGGCGCGCGGCGGGAGCCATCGACCTGAACACCATCGCCAATACGCAATCACGCAGTCGCCTGTTCAAGCGCGCCGTCTTCGTCAACCTGACCAACCCAAAGAGCATTGTATTTCTCGCCGCCCTGTTCCCGCAGTTCATCATGCCGCAGGAGCCGCAGTTGATGCAGTATGTGGTGCTGGGCGTGACCACCATCGTGGTCGATATTATTGTGATGATCGGTTATGCGACGCTGGCCACCCGCATTGCGGGCTGGATTAAAGGGCCAAAGCAAATGAAGGCGCTGAACAAAGTGTTTGGTTCGCTGTTTATGCTGATAGGTGCCCTGCTGGCGTCAGCACGGCATGCCTGAGATCAGTGCCGGATGACGCTACCGCTTATCCGGCCTACTGGTAAGTTAACGCGAAATAATCAGATGAATGCCGAAGCCTGCGAATAACGCGCCGGCAAAGCCGTCAATCCACTTCGCCAGACGCTGATAGCCACGACGCATTTTCGGCAGTGCAAACAGGCTGGCAACCACGGTAAACCACGCCAGCGTCTCGACGATAATCAGCGCGAAAATACCCCAACGGGCAGCGGTACCGACGTTGTCGCCGACAAACAGCGAAAAGACGGAGCCAAAATAGATAATGGCTTTGGGATTCGCC
Organism: Citrobacter sp. wls718; assembly: GCF_005280945.1. Taxonomy (NCBI): domain Bacteria; kingdom Pseudomonadati; phylum Pseudomonadota; class Gammaproteobacteria; order Enterobacterales; family Enterobacteriaceae; genus Citrobacter; species Citrobacter sp. wls718. Next base: position 55,466 of record NZ_SZWV01000109.1, on the reverse strand, counting down.
AGGTTGGTCAGCAGACCTTTTAAAAAACTGCGACCGCTCTGCGCCAGCTCAACCTGCGGCGCGAGTGCCGCAACGTCCTGTTTTTTAAACGCGCCGCGCAGCATCTGATACCCCATCCAGCACAGATACAGACCACCGCCGACCATAATAATAGTGTGCAGCCAGGCCATTTTTTCGATGATCAGATGCAGACCGAGCAGTGCCACGCCCGCCCAGACCATGACGCCGCAGGTAATACCCAGCACACCCATCATCGCCTCTTTGCGCGAGCGGCTAACGGCCGTTTGCGAAACAAAGAAAAAATCGGGGCCAGGACTCATCAGCGCTACGATGTGTACCAACGCAACAGTAAAAAATAGCGTTAACATAAAAATGACTCGCGGGGAAATAGTTCAGAGAGTCACCATCCTGGCACTTTTTTGCCTGGCTGACTACTCTTCGTCGTCACCATCAACATGTGCGCGGATAAGTGCCATAAACTCTTTGCCAAAACGCTCAAGTTTACGCATTCCCACGCCGTTGACGCTCAGCATTTCGCTCGGTGACACCGGCATTTGCTCGGCCATTTCAATCAGCGTGGCGTCGTTAAAGACCACATACGGCGGGATATTCTCTTCATCGGCAATGGCTTTACGCAGCTTACGCAGTTTGGCAAACAGCTTACGATCGTAGTTACCGCCAAAGGATTTCTGCATTGCGCGTGGTTTAAGCGCCACAATACGCGGCACGGCAAGCTGTAGCGGCACAACGCCGCGCAGTACCGGACGCGCAGCTTCGGTTAACTGCAACGCGGAGTGGTGGGCAATATTCTGCGTCACCAGTCCGAGGTGAATCAGCTGGCGAATGACGCTCACCCAATGTTCGTGGCTCTGTTCACGACCAATACCGTAGACCGGCAGCTTGTCATGCGCCATCTCACGAATGCGCTGGTTATTCGCCCCGCGCAGAACCTCGACGACATAGCCCATACCAAAACGTTGGTTAACGCGGTAGATCGTCGACAGCGCTTTACGCGCATCCATTAAGCCGTCGTACTGTTTTGGCGGATCGAGACAAATATCGCAGTTGCCGCACGGCTCCTGACGCCCTTCGCCAAAATAGTTCAGCAGCACCAGACGACGGCAGGTTTGCGCCTCGGCAAAGGCCCCCATCGCATTGAGCTTGTGACGCTCGATATCCAGCAGCTGTCCGGCGGGTTTCTCTTCGAGACAACGGCGGAGCCACGCCATATCGGCCGGATCGTAAAACAGCATCGCTTCTGCGGGCAGGCCATCACGCCCGGCACGCCCGGTTTCCTGATAGTAGGACTCGATATTACGCGGGATATCAAAATGCACCACGAAGCGCACGTTGGGTTTGTTAATTCCCATGCCAAACGCCACGGTCGCGACAACGATTTGCAGGTCGTCGCGCTGGAATTTCTCCTGCACGTCGGCGCGCACGTTGTTGTCCAACCCGGCATGATAGGCTCCGGCGCTGATCCCGCGGCTTTGCAGACGCGCCGCGGTGTCTTCAACCTTCGCGCGGCTGTTACAGTAAATAATGCCGGACTTTCCGCGTTGTTCCTGCACGTAGCGCATCAGCTGATCGAGCGGCTTAAACTTCTCCATCAGCATGTAGCGGATATTGGGACGGTCAAAGCTGCTGATCTGAATGAGGGGATCGTTAAGCCCGAGCAGACGCACAATATCCAGCCGGGTGGTGTCATCGGCGGTGGCCGTGAGCGCCACAAACGGCAGCGCAGGGAAACGCTGACGCAGCTGACCCAGCGCGGCATATTCCGGGCGGAAATCATGCCCCCACTGGGAAATACAGTGCGCTTCATCTACCGCCAGCAGTACCGGGTTCCAGTGCGCCAGATTATCAAGGAAGTTATCCAGCATCAGGCGCTCGGGCGCAATGTACAGCAGGCGGATTTGCCCGCTACGGCAGCCTGCCATCACCTCTTGCTGCTGTTCACGGCTCTGGGTGGAGTTCAGACACGCCGCCGCTACACCGTTTGCCAGCAGCTGATCGACCTGGTCTTTCATCAGGGAAATCAGCGGCGAGACAACAACGGTGAGGCCGTTCAGCAATAATGCGGGAATTTGATAACACAGGGATTTACCACCACCGGTTGGCATAACGACCAGGCAGTCGCGGCCAGAGAGCACGGTGTCGATGATTTCTTCCTGACCAGGGCGAAACTGTTGGTAGCCAAAGGTTTCCTGCAAAACCTGTTTAGCGCCCATTTCCAGATTCAACACCTCCGCCTGCGCCACATTAACCCCGTTAACCTTAAATAAAAACAGGCGCTATTTTCAGCGCCTGAGAGAGAAACTGCAATGATTAAAATACTCTCAATGCCGATCAGAAGATATCGTTGAGCATTACGCCCACGCCAACGCGCGTCTGATTAAAGTTATAGTCAATCAGCGACTCGCCATAACCACTGTAGACCTGGGTATAAAGACGAACATGTTTGGTGATGGGGTAGCTGACACCCAACTCAGCGCCGCCGTAGCCGGTATTCCAGTTGTACTGACCTTTCGCGCTTAACACGGCGTCACCGAGGTGGTAACCCAGTTTGAGCTGATAGTAGCCCATATATTTAGTGATATCAGGGTTATCGTCAGTGCTGCCGATGACGTACCACGGCTTCACTTCTACCAGCCAGTTACCGTTTTCTGCCATCAGGCGGGTATACAGGCGGTTCCAGCTGCGCGAGGTCGGTTCGGAACGACCGTTAGAGTCGTGGTTATATCCCATTTCCACATCACGTAGCGTCCAGCCGGCAACGCGGTAATCGGTGGCGAAACCGAGGAACAGTTGTGGTTCGTAGTTAGTTTCGCGAAACGGTGCCGATTCTTCGCTATTAGAAAGCTGCCACCAGGATTTCTGGGTATAGGAACCACCAAGCACGGAGTTCGGGCCAAAAATCCCGCGCCACAGCGGAAACGCCAGGCTCAGCTGAAACTTCAACTCATCTTTACGCGCATTTTCAGACCAGCTATAGCTGCTGATGGCCTCTTTATTCATGTCGCTGGTATTGGTGTAGATGAGGTAGTTGGTGTCATAAGGGTAAAGCGTGAAAGGATTGTCATGCTCTTGCAGCATGTTGGCAATAATACTGCCGCGCACAGCGGGTGCATCATGAATCTCTTTCACTGTCGCTTCCTGCGCATACACGGTCAACGGCAGCATAACTGCTGGTAGTAACCATCCCAGAATCGCCCGCATCGGTCATGTTCTCCTGAACTAAAATATTGATGAATTGTAAGATTTTATTGATAGCATTTTACATACTTAGTGCGCTCTTCGTTAGTTATCCCGTCCCAAAGTAGAAAACAACAATTAAGAAGCATAATATCAACACCTCATTAACTATCGAGAGTTAGGGATTGTATGTCTGCCGTACTGACTGCTGAGCAAGCACTGAAATTAGTGGGCGAAATGTTTGTCTACCATATGCCGTTTAACCGGGCGCTGGGGCTGGAGCTGGAACGTTACGAAAAAGAGTTTGCCCAACTGGCCTTTAATAACCAACCGATGATGGTCGGCAACTGGGCGCAAAGCATCCTGCATGGCGGCGTGATTGCCTCAGCATTGGACGTAGCAGCCGGACTGGTGTGCGTGGGCAGTACGCTGACCCGTCATGAAACCATCAGCGAGGACGAGCTGCGCCAGCGGATGTCGCGCATGGGAACCATCGATCTCCGCGTCGATTATCTGCGCCCAGGCAGGGGGAATCGCTTCACGGCTACCAGCAGTTTGCTGCGGGCAGGCAATAAAGTTGCCGTTGCACGCGTGGAGCTGCATAACGAAGAGCAGCTTTATATCGCCAGCGCCACCGCAACGTATATGGTGGGGTAAGCGCCTGAAACAAGGTAAACTGCCGTTACATTTCTGAAATGAGTTTTCCCGATGGATGCTAAGCAAACGCGGCAGGGCGTATTACTCGCTCTTGCTGCCTATTTTATTTGGGGCATTGCACCCGCATATTTCAAGTTGATTTACTACGTCCCCGCAGACGAGATCCTGACGCACCGTGTGATTTGGTCATTTTTCTTTATGGTGGTGTTGATGAGCATCAGCCGCCAATGGTCAGGGGTCAAAACGCTGCTGCAAACGCCAAAGAAGGTATTCCTGCTGGCGCTTTCCGCGGTGCTCATCGGCGGAAACTGGCTACTATTCATTTGGGCGGTCAACAACCACCATATGCTGGAAGCCAGCCTCGGCTACTTTATTAACCCCCTGGTGAATATTGTATTGGGCATGATTTTCCTCGGTGAGCGCTTTCGCCGCATGCAGTGGCTGGCCGTGCTGCTCGCCGCCTGCGGCGTGCTGGTACAGTTGTGGACGTTTGGATCACTGCCAATCATTGCGCTAGGACTGGCCTTCAGCTTTGCTTTTTATGGCCTGGTGCGTAAGAAGATCGCCGTCGAGGCACAAACCGGCATGCTGATCGAAACCTTGTGGCTGTTACCGATTGCGGCAATCTATCTGTTTGGTATTGCCGACAGCCCAACCAGCCATATGGGACAGAACCCCATGTCGCTCAATCTGTTGCTGATTGCAGCAGGGGTCGTGACCACCATTCCACTGCTGTGCTTTACCGGTGCAGCGACCCGTCTGCGTCTGTCCACGCTGGGCTTTTTCCAGTATATCGGGCCGACGCTGATGTTCCTGCTGGCGGTAACATTCTACGGTGAAGTACCGGGCGCAGATAAGATGGTGACGTTCGCCTTTATCTGGGTCGCGCTGGCGATATTCGTGATGGATGCGATTTATACCCTACGCAGAACGCGAAGGGGGTTGTGATTGCGCCTGATGGCACTGATTTTGTAGGCCGGATAAGATGGTTACGTCGCCATCCGGCATCTTTCTGCCTGATGGCGCTGCGCTTATCAGGCCTACGGGAGCGTTAATAATTCTCTGCTACAGCCAGTTCTTGCGCTTAAAGTACAAATACGGCGCCAGGCCCGCGAGCATCATAAAGACAATCGCTCCGGGATAACCGAAGCTCCAGTGCAGTTCCGGCATGAACTCAAAGTTCATGCCGTAGCTGGATGCCACCAGCGTCGGCGGCAGGAACACCACGGAAACCACCGAGAAGATCTTGATGATGCGGTTCTGTTCGATGTTGATAAAGCCCATCGCTGCCTGCATCAGGAAGTTAACCTTCTGGAACAGGGATTCATTGTGCGGCAGCAGGGATTCGATATCGCGCAGGATCTCGCGCGCCTGCTCCAGCTGACCGCCCGGCAGTCGCGCCTTACGCACCAGGAAGTTTAATGCGCGCTGGGTATCCATCAGACACAGACGAACTTTCCAGCCGATATCTTCCAGTTCCGCCAGCGTGGAGAGCGCTTCGTCATATTCATCGCCCTGACGCCCTTCCATAATCACGCGGCTGAGTTTTTCCAGATCGCTGTAGATATTCTCTATTTCATCCGCCAGCTGTTCAATTTTCGTTTCGAACAGATCGAGCAGCAACTCGTAAGCGTTGCCGTCGACCATCGACTGGCTGCGCGCACGCATACGGTACAGGCGAAACGCCGGCAGTTCGCGCTCGCGCAGGGTAAACAGACGACCTTCGCGAATGGTGAATGCCACGGTTGAGTTGCCCGCATGATCGTCGGCATCTTCATAGAAGAAGAAGGAGTGGATGTGCAGGCCGTCTTCGTCTTCAAAAAAACGTGCGGATGCTTCGATGTCTTCCAGTTCAGGGCGCGTAGCCAGGTTCTGGCCCAAGTCCTTTTGCACACGGTTTCGTTCATCGTCATCCGGCTCGACTAAATCGACCCAAACCGAACTGGCGAGATGATCAATTTCATCCGCCTCAAGACGTATTAAACGATTGTTTTCCAGTTGAAATGCGCTCAGCATGACCGGGACTCCCAATGCAAAAAATTATCGGACAGTTCGGTGGGCACACAGAAACAAATTGGGTTTCAGACCATTAAACAGCCTGACTCGGCGCGACGAGAAAAAACAGAAGGTCGCTGACAACCGCGAAGGCTATCAGCAAAAAGGGATAGCCTTAGGAGTTGATCCTGGATGACAGGATAATGAGCCAGTATCTACTGGGTGTGTCCAAGGCGAATGTCCTCTTAGCGTAATCGTGCGCGCATGTTACGCCAGCAAAATTTTGACGTCAACACGCAACAGATGGCGAAAAAGTAATAATTTCCCCTCATGTTGCAAGGTTAGCAGAACGGGGGGATTTATCTATGATTTCAGAATATTAACCGAAAGA
>NZ_SZWV01000109.1:0-49143 GCF_005280945.1 Citrobacter sp. wls718 | reverse complement strand
TGATAAGCGTAGCGCCATCAGGCGATCAAACGGTTTCTAGCCTGGCGTAGGCGGCAACCAGCCATTTGATCCCCTGCCCCTGGAACGCGACCTGCAAACGACTGTGTTCACCGCTACCTTCCAGGTTGACGATGGTGCCCTCGCCAAATTTGGCGTGACGCACACGCTGACCGAGCTTATAGCCGGTGTCGTTCTCCGCCATCGGCGTACCCATCCGTTGATGACTTACCGGACGGCTGACCGTGGCGCGCAGGCGAACCTCTTCCACGCAGGTCTCTGGTAATTCACCAATAAACCGGGATGGACGGTGGTAAACCTCTTTGCCGTACAGGCGACGCGTTTCGGCGTAGGTCAACGTCAGTTTCTGCATCGCACGGGTAACGCCCACATAGGCCAGGCGGCGTTCCTCTTCGAGGCGCCCACCTTCATCGAGTGACATCTGGCTGGGGAACATGCCCTCTTCCATTCCGACGATAAACACCTGCGGGAACTCCAGACCTTTGGCCGAGTGCAAGGTCATTAGCTGGACCGCATCCTGCCAGGTATCCGCCTGCCCTTCGCCCGCTTCCAGCGCCGCGTGGGAGAGGAACGCCTGTAGCGGCATCAAGTCTTCGTCTTCTTCGTTGTAGCTGAACTGGCGCGTTGCCGTCACCAGTTCCTCTAAGTTTTCGATACGCGTCTGGCCCTTCTCACCTTTTTCCTGCTCGTACATCATGCGCAGGCCGGAGTCTTTTATTACCCGGTCGGTCTGCACGTGCAGCGGCATATCGGCGGTTTCCTGCGCCAGTGCGTCGATAAGTTCCATAAAGCGCTGTAGTGCGCTGGCGGCACGCCCGGCCAGGGCTTTTTCCTGCAGCAGTTCACGACACGCCTGCCACATTGTCAGCTGGCGGTCGCGCGAGGTCTGCCGCACCACGTCCAGCGTACGATCGCCGATACCGCGCGTGGGGGTATTCACCACACGCTCGAACGCGGCGTCGTCGTTACGATTAGCTATCAGACGCAGGTAAGAGAGCGCGTCTTTGATTTCCTGGCGCTCGAAGAAGCGCATTCCACCGTAAATACGGTACGGCATACTAGCCTGCAACAGCGCTTCTTCCAGCACGCGCGACTGGGCGTTGCTGCGATAAAGAATGGCGCACTGTGTCAACTGACCGCCATTGTCTTGCCAGGCTTTGATGCGGTTAACCACAAAACGCGCTTCATCGAGTTCGTTGAACGCGCAATAGAGTGAGATCGGCTCACCGTCGACGCCCTCGGTCCACAGCTTTTTACCCAAACGCCCGTTATTGTTTTCAATCAGGGCGTTAGCCGCGCTAAGGATATTATTGGTCGAGCGGTAGTTCTGCTCCAGACGAATAGTTTCGGCACCGGGGAAGTCGTTGAGGAAGCGCTGGATATTTTCCACCTGCGCCCCGCGCCAACCGTAGATTGACTGATCATCATCGCCGACGATCATCACCTTGCCGGTGTCACCCGCCAGCAGGCGGATCCAGGCGTACTGGATATTGTTCGTATCCTGGAATTCGTCCACCAGGATGTTGGTAAAACGTTCGCGGTAGTGCTGCAGAATGTGCGGTTTGTTGAGCCACAGTTCATGCGCGCGCAGCAGCAGCTCGGCGAAATCCACCAGCCCGGCGCGATCGCACGCTTCCTGGTAGGCCTGGTAAACCTTCTGCCAGGTTTGCTCGACCGGATTGCCGTAGCTCTGCAAATGGTGCGGGCGCAGCCCTTCGTCTTTCTGGCTGTTGATAAACCACATTGCCTGGCGCGCTGGCCACTGCTTCTCATCGAGGTTCATCGCTTTGATCAGACGCTTCAGCAGGCGCAGCTGGTCTTCGCTGTCGAGGATCTGGAAATCCTGCGGCAGGTTGGCATCCATATGGTGCGCACGCAGCAGGCGGTGTGCCAGACCGTGGAAGGTACCGACCCACATACCGCCCTGGCTGGTTCCCATGATTTGACCAATACGGTGGCGCATTTCTGCCGCCGCTTTGTTGGTAAAGGTCACGGCCATAATCGAGTATGGCGAGTTGTTTTCAACCGTCAGTAACCAGGCTATGCGGTGTACCAGCACGCGCGTTTTACCACTCCCCGCGCCTGCGAGAACCAGCATGTTGCTGCGTGGCGCGGCCACAGCCTGGCGCTGTTCGTCATTGAGGCTATCGAGCAGGTAAGAAACGTCCATTGGCACCGCCGGAATCAACAGGGCCCAGCCGGACCCCTGGGAATTTATACAGAGTTGTTGATGATTATATCAGCGAGGTCAGAGATGCCAACTGTGAAATTTCGATATGCGGCAGTAAACGGCTGTCAGCGGTTTGCATCAGGTCGGCATTTTCCGGCTTGATCCAGCAGGCCTGCATGCCACAGCGGATGGCCCCGGCGACATCTGTCGTCAGGTCGTCACCGACGTGCAGGATCTCACCCATGGGCATATTCAGTTTTTCCGCCGCCAGCAAATACATGTCGCTGAACGGTTTTGATCGCCCATCGGGGCCGGCACGCAGTACAAACTCAAAATATTCGCCCAGACCAAACAGCTCCGGCTGCGCGTTACCGTTGGTGATCGCCACCAGCGGCCACTTGCGGGCCAGTACCTTCAACGTGTCATGCGTAGATTGCGGGACGTCGATGCGGCTGCGCCATTTGGCGAAGTTCATCATCGCCGCGTTTGCCCCCATTTTCGCCTCTGCCGCCGACAGGCCAGCCTCCAGCATAGCGCGCTCTACGGCACGATGACGCCATTGGGTGACGTCATGGTAAATATCCGGCTCGGCGTCGCGCACAGCCTGGCGCAGGCGCTGCAGGTCGGTATTTTGTAAGGAGCTCAGCGCCGGGTGATAATTTTGCACAAACGCGAGCGCTTCCTGCTCGGTGCGCGTGATAACGGGACGGTTATCGTAAAGGGTGTCATCAAGGTCAAAGGTGAGCGCAGAAATACGCCCCAAAGGCCGGTAAAAACGCATTATTTCCCCCGTTTGGCGCGCGGATGCGCCGCATCGTACACTGAAGCCAGGTGTTGAAAATCAAGATGGGTATAGATTTGCGTGGTAGAGAGGTTGGCGTGTCCCAACAGCTCTTGTACCCCGCGCAGGTCGCCGCTCGACTCCAGCATATGCGTCGCAAACGAGTGGCGCAGTTTATGGGGATGCACATGGCTATTCAGCCCCTGCTTGATACCCCATTCGGCAAAACGTTTCTGCACGTTACGCGCGGAGATACGTTTGCCCAGTTTTGACAGAAAAAGCGCGTCTTCGTCACTGCCGAAAAGCCCGCGCAGATCCAGCCAGTGTTCAATCCAAGCCACCGCATTGCGGCCAATTGGCAGGCGGCGCTCTTTGCTGCCTTTACCCATCACCCACACTTCGCCGGTGTCGAGATCGAGATGTTTAATATCCAGGCCAACCAGTTCCGACAAACGCAGTCCCGCGCCGTACATCACCTCCAGCATAGCCCGGTCGCGCACGGCGAGGGGATCGTTGAGATCGATATCCAGCAGTCGGTTAACGTCATCCACATCAATATTTTTCGGCAGATGCCGCGGTGCCTTCGGCGCAGAAATACCTTTTGCCGGGTTGGCTTTCAGCTCACCCTGATTCACCAGCCAGTCGAAGAAACTGCGTAAGGCGGAGAGGCGCAATGCCAGGCTCGCCGGTCCCAGACCGTTGCGGCGACTGCGCACAGCAACACTGCGCACCCTTGCAGCATCACATTGTTGCCAGCTTTGCAGGCCGGTTTCTTCGGCTATCGCGATGATGGCATCCAGCTGACGCCGATAATTGAGCAACGTGATGGGACTAAGCTGACGCTCCACGCCCAGATAGCGTAAGAAGCGTGCAACGTCCTGAGAAAGCGGTGAGTCGGTCATACGCGTTCAATCCAGCGCTCCAGCAGTTCCGGCAACATCAGCGAGATTTCCTGCAATAGCTGCGTGCCTTGCCCTTGCTGGTAATGATTAACATCACGGCTGCTGAACAGCATGACGCCAAGGGAACCATCTTGCCCCAACATCGACATGGCTACCGAACCAATCGCTTTCGCCTCCGGCATCATCACCAGCAGTTCCGGGCCATTGAGCGGACCCAGATAGTGCTGTGACTGCCCGAGACGCTGAATACGCAGCGGCTCGAAGGCCTGACGACTTAATGCCAGATGGGTAAACTTTGAAGGGGCGCCAAGCCGCCAGCGATCCGGGAACAGACGAACCGTCGCGCCAGCCAGCCCCAGTTCACGTGCCCAGCGATGAAATCGCATCAGCATATCGTCGAGGCTGCTGGCCGCCGCCAGCCGTCCTTGCAGATTTAACAGGCGATAAAACAGACTTTCGTTGGCGTTAGCCTGTTCCATCAATAGCGTCATGTTCTCTTCAAGCACGTTGATGTGATTACGCGCTCGAGCCATATGCCATTCAACTAAAGAGATCGTACCCCGCACCGGGTGCGGGACGCGCATCGCTTCAACCGCTTGCGCATTACGGATAAAAAACTCAGGGTGACGTTGTAGATATTCGACGACCGCCCGATCGTCAAGCTCCATGAGCGTTTCCTGTAGTTCTTCCCCTGGTTGCTTCATAGATGAATAAATCCGTCGTAGACATGTGCCGCCGGGCCAGTCATATACAACGGATGACCCGGGCCTTTCCAGGCGATATCAAGGCGACCGCCCGGTAGTTCCACGCGCACTTCTTCTGCCAGCAGACCCTGCTGAATACCAACAGCGACAGCAGCGCACGCTCCGCTGCCACAGGCCTGCGTTTCACCCGCCCCACGTTCATAGACGCGCAGCCGGATGTGCTCGCGTTTCACCACTTGCATAAATCCAATATTGGCGCGCTCAGGAAAGCGTTCATGGCTTTCCAGAACCGGTCCCAGCGTTTCCACCGTGGCCGTATCCACATCATCAACCTGAATGACGCAGTGTGGATTCCCCATTGATACCACGCCGCACAATACTGTCTGCTCGGCCGCCCGCATAATATAGGTCTTCTCTGCTTTATTGGCGCGAAAAGGCACCTGCGAGGGTTCAAAATTGGGCTCGCCCATATTGACCCGCACCAGCTCATCATCCGTCACAGTTAATACCATGCGGCCATTCGCCGTACTGACGCGGATATCACGTTTATTGGTCAGCCCTTTCAGGCGTACAAAACGCGCAAAACAACGGGCACCGTTACCGCACTGCGACACTTCGCTACCGTCAGCATTAAAGATACGGTAATGGAAATCCAGCTCCGGATCATACGGAGGCTCAACCACCAGCAGCTGATCAAATCCCACACCAAGATGCCTGTCGGCCAGGCGGCGGATCAGCTCAGGTGAAAAAAAGACATTCTGCGTTACCGCGTCGACGACCATAAAATCGTTGCCAAGGCCATGCATTTTAGAGAATTGCATCGTTCACTCCGTTCACGCGGGTACAGAGACTTCGCTTTAGTAGTTTACCTGGGAAGGCCCATCTCCCGTTGCTCGATCGTTTCGATCGGGCACTGTGGACTGCGATTGCGTTTCAACTGGCTTCGTCGGTGGCGGCGCGGTTTTATCTGCTGGCGGGAAATAGAGTGGACCTTTCAGACCACAGCCCGTCAGGCTGAACAGAGTAAGAAGTACAGCGAGTGCCTGAAACACGTTTTTCATTATGGATTGCCCGTAAAGTTCATACTTTCTGTTTTCTATCATCGCAGGAGAAGACGTAAAAGCAAGAGTTTGGCTAAAACTGCAACGTGAATTCTTTCAGGTTATACTCTCGCCATCATGAAAAAACGGAAAAACACCAATGAACGACAGTGAATTTCACCGCCTTGCCGACACCCTGTGGATGACCATTGAAGAGCGTCTGGACGACTGGGACGGCGACAGCGATATCGACTGTGAGATCAACGGCGGCGTGCTGACCATCAGCTTTGAAAACGGCAGCAAGATTATTATTAACCGTCAGGAGCCGCTGCATCAGGTGTGGCTGGCGACCAAACAGGGTGGCTACCATTTTAACTTGAAAGGTGACGAATGGATTTGCGACCGTAGCGGTGAACGCTTCTGGGATCTGCTGGAGCAGGCTGCAACGCAACAGGCGGGAGAAGCCGTGAGCTTCCGTTGAGGTCTTGTGCCGGATGCGCTTTGCTTATCCGGCCTACCCGTTTCGCGTCAATTGTAGGCCGGATAAGGTGTTTACACCGCCATCCGGCACAATAATCACGAAAAATACTGCTGCAACATCGGCGTGTCATTATCCTGATTAGCCGGCGGGACCGGGTTAATCGGCTGGGTACGGAACGGGATAACCTGCGCGCGACCATCGGTTTTCACAATCTGATAGAACTGCGGCAGATTAAAGTTAATGAAGCTGGAGCCGTAGGTAAAGCGATCGTGCGACGAGGAGTAGAAGCGGCTAACATCGCGAACCAGCTCTTCTTTGCTGCCTTCGCAATGGTGATACACCTCGACCCGATTACTCTCGTCCAGAATGTAGATATTAAAGCCCTGCTCATCACCCGTTTCTTCGAAAAAGAACTGGATGATCCCTTCACTGGCAAAACCATCCACTACAGACGGTAATTTCACGTGATTGGTCTCAACCTGAACGGAAAGACCGTGCAGCTTGTTGTGTGAAATTGCGCCGTAGAATTCAATGGCGTTTTCCAGTTTCTGTACCGACACATTCAAACGCTCAAAGAACAGTCCCCACGTCTGCCCGGCAACGCGCAGCGCTTTGAAGCGACCGGTTTCATGGCGTGTACTGGAAAGGCGCAGCTCAATGCACTCGGACACCAGTTGCTGGACGCGTGTACGGATCAGACCACGTAAATGCTGGCTATAACAGAAGACCTCGACGCTGTCCGGCGGTGCCGCATCTTGATGCATTTTGCCGAGAATCGTTTTTAACGCTTCAATCATCGCCTGCTCGCCGTTGAAGTGCAGCGTACGTACTTCGTTCCACGAGTTGCGGTACAGCAGGTCTACGCTACCGACCAGGCAATTTTGTTCTTCGCCAAAGCTGAAGACGTCCAGCTTACGGAAATCAAAATGCACCACCTGATTGCGGAATGCCGCCGTCGGGTCGTATTCAAGGTTGACGATAATCGCCAGATGGCGAATCTCACACGGGCTGTACAGCGCTTTCGGTGTAGGTGCCGGCAAGCGCAGCGGGAAGTGGTGCGATACGTCAGCGACCATCTCCTGCAGCTTCGGCAGATCGACAATGCCGTTACCCTTAATAAACAAATGCGTACGTGATGTCAGCAGACCGTTAAACCACGCCCACGCCACCAGTTTGTTCAGGTAGCGGTTATATTCCAGCGGCTGATGGCTGATGATCGAATCCATGTTGGGCGCACGGTTGTAGAGATACCAACCTGAACGGTTAGCACGACCCGGCGGCACATGGATAAAGGTCAGATACGGTTCCGAGAGGTCCGGTGAGATCTGCGGGTTCACCAGCGTCACTTTGCCCGGCAGGGCCTCAAACGCAGCGTAAAGCTTACGGGTCAGCACGCCAATGTCCTGCGGGCTGGCGCTGACGCTGAGGTTGTTACGACGCGCGAAGCGGATCAGGTTACGGTAGCTCTGCATCATCGCATCGAGCAGTTCGTTGTGCGCTTCACGAACCTGGTCAATCTTCCAGTTGGCGCGGTTATCCAGCATGGTAAGACGGGCGTCGTCCCAGCCCCACTCTTTCACTAACTGACTTAGCACTTCACGACGCCAGCCCACACAGGCGCGCTCGCGGCTCAGTTTCTCGCACACTTTTAAGTAGAAACATCGACGAACTAAATCGAGGCGCGTCGGATCTTCGATTGCCGTGAGGTACTCGGTCACGCGCTCCAGCATCATGCAGTACGGATCGAGACCAAAAGAGACGATCTCGCCGTCGTGCAGGCGCTGTTTAATGTCTTTCGCCAACAGGCGTGGATTGGGGTATTCCCAGGAATACGCTTCCAACAGCAGCGTTTTCAGCACCGCTTTGTACGGGGAGTCGATACTCTTGTACAACTGCCAAAGGCTGGCGCCAAAGTACTCTTCGGCGGAAAGCGAGCTGAGCCCACCCAGATCCAGCCATTCGTTTGGCGTTAACACCCCCTGTGCGTAGAGCGTCATAACGTAATCGTCGTAATGCTCTTCTTCGTCGCCCGGCACCATATTCCATAGAATACGTTTGCCCGCGAGGCGCACGGCGGTGCGATAAAATTCATCAAGCAACAGGATGTGCTGCGTTGAGCCACAGTCTTCACCACCCAGACTGCCGCTTTCATTGTGACGGAAACGGTTTTCATCAATCAGGAAGAAACTGACTTCCACGCCCAGCGAGGCGGCCCAGCTTTCCAGCAGGCTGCATTTACGCTGCAGCAACTGGCGCTCTTCGCTATCCAGCCAGGATTGATGGCAGACCCAGATATCCAGGTCAGAGGAACAGCTTTGCCCGACTGAAGAGGTGCTGCCCATCGAGTAAACGCCGGTAATCGGCAGCTCACCCTTCGGGGGGTCCTGCGGTGACATGCCGCGGTACAGCTCCAGCTCATTCAGGTAGTGACGTTGGGTTTCATCAGGCGTGTAAAAGCATATGCCTTTGGGAACGTTACCATCGAGGTAACCCGGCATCAGCGGATGGTGGTAGTGCAATAATGTCGGCAGCAGACTGTATACCTGCTGAAAAGCAGGGCCCATGGCAGCAAGCGCGCGATCGACACGCAGTTGATTTATGGCATCCAGTCTCTGTTTCAGAGTCTCAATATAGAGGTACAAGACGTATCGCCTGATTTTGCTATCCGTCATGGTGTCGACTGCTGCAGCGCATGCGCTTACCAACACTCTTCAGCAATTCGGATAAACCGTATGTCAAAAATAACCGTTACCTTTTTTTCTCCGCACTTTTTTTAGGGAGTACAGCCGAAAAAATGGTCTAAAACGTGATCAATTTAACACCTTGCTCATTGACCGTAAAGAAAGATGCGCTACATACAAGTGTAGCACCGTTCGTTGCGTGTAAATTCCTTCATACGGTCGGGAGGTATCTCGTCATTAATCACTGCCAGTGATGATGCAGCGCCTTTTCGTCTCACTACGTTTGAGCGTAACGCTGACATCCCTTTGATAAGGATGTTAGGATGGTTAATGATTGATAATGACGGTAACAAGCATGTTAGACAATGTTTTGAGAATTGCCACACGCCAAAGCCCCCTTGCGCTCTGGCAGGCACATTATGTCAAAGACGCTTTAATGGCAAATCACCCCGGTCTGGTCGTTGAACTGGTCCCTATGGTGACCCGTGGCGACGTGATCCTGGATACTCCGCTGGCGAAAGTCGGGGGGAAAGGTTTATTTGTCAAAGAGCTGGAAGTCGCGCTGTTAGAAAAACGCGCCGATATCGCCGTGCATTCCATGAAGGATGTGCCGGTCGAGTTCCCTGAAGGACTTGGGCTGGTTACTATCTGTGAACGCGAAGATCCACGCGATGCGTTTGTCTCAAATAAATTTAACTCACTGGATGACCTCCCGGAAGGCAGCATCGTTGGGACGTCGAGCCTACGTCGCCAGTGCCAATTGGCGAAGCAGCGCCCGGATCTTGTTATCCGCTCATTGCGTGGCAACGTGGGCACACGCCTGAGCAAACTGGATAACGGCGACTATGACGCCATTATTCTTGCCGTCGCCGGGCTAAAGCGTTTAGGGCTTGAGTCACGCGTCCGGACCGCGCTGCCGCCAGAGGTCTCTCTGCCAGCTGTCGGGCAAGGTGCTGTGGGCATAGAATGTCGACTTGACGATCTACGTACCCAGGCGCTGCTGGCCCCGCTCAACCATGAAGAAACCGCCCTGCGCGTCAAAGCGGAACGCGCCATGAACACCCGCCTGGAAGGGGGCTGTCAGGTGCCTATTGGCAGCTATGCAGAACTCATCAACGGTGAGATTTGGCTACGAGCGCTGGTCGGTGCACCTGACGGGTCGCAGATGGTGTGTGGAGAGCGTCGTGGTGCACCGCAGGATGCCGAACAAATGGGCATTTCCCTGGCGGAAGAACTGTTAGAGAACGGTGCGCGCACCATTCTGGCTGACGTTTATAACGGAGAAGCACCGGCATGAGTATTCTGGTCACCCGCCCGTCTCCCGCAGGGGAAGAGTTAGTGAGCCGTCTGCGCACACTGGGGCAGGTGGCCTGGAGTTTTCCGCTTATCGAGTTTTCGCCCGGTCGGGAACTGGCAACGCTAGCCTCCCGGCTGTCGGCGCTCACGGAAAACGATCTGGTCTTTGCTCTCTCGCAGCATGCCGTCACCTTTGCCGACGCCGAGCTTTCGCAGCAGGGGGCAAACTGGCCCACTCTCCCGCGCTATTTTGCTATCGGTCGCACAACAGCGCTGGCATTGCATACCGTGAGCGGATGCAATATTCACTATCCGCTGGATCGGGAAATCAGCGAAGTCTTGCTACAATTACCTGAATTACAAAATATTGCGGGAAAACGCGCGCTTATTTTACGCGGCAACGGCGGTCGTGAGCTGATAGGCGAAACCTTAACAGCTCGTGGTGCAGATGTTGATTTTTGTGAATGTTATCAACGCAGTGCAAAACATTACGATGGTGCAGAAGAGGCGATGCGCTGGCATTCACGCGGTGTGACGACGGTGGTTATCACCAGCGGAGAGATGCTGCAACAGCTCTGGTCTCTTATTCCGCAGTGGTATCGTGAGCACTGGTTACTACGCTGTCGGCTGCTGGTCGTCAGTGAGCGTCTGGCGCACCTCGCCCGGGAACTGGGCTGGCAAGATATTAAGGTCGCTGATAACGCCGACAACGATGCGCTACTGCGCGCATTACAATAACTCTCATAATGGGATGCCATAATGACGGAACAAGAAAAATCCTCCGCCGTGGTTGAAGAGACCAGGGAGGCCGTGGAAACAACGCCACAGCCAGTCAAAGCAGAAAAAAAGAACCACAACAACACCGCACTGATCCTGAGCGCAGTGGCAATTGCGATTGCACTGGCGGCGGGCGTGGGTCTGTATGGCTGGGCGAAACAGCAGGCAACAACGCAAACAGCAACCAGCGATGCGCTGGCGACTCAGCTCATCGCGCTACAAAAAGCGCAGGAAAGTCAGAAGAGCGAGCTGGAAGGCATTATTAAACAGCAGGCCACACAGCTGGATGAAGCCAGTCGACAGCAGGCCGCGCTGGTCAAACAGCTTGATGAAGTCCAGCAGAAGGTCGCCACCATCTCCGGCAGTGATGCAAAAACCTGGCTGCTGGCACAGGCTGATTTCCTGGTGAAACTGGCCGGACGTAAATTATGGAGCGATCAGGACGTTACGTCTGCGGCAGCGCTGCTGAAAAGCGCCGATGCCAGCCTGGCAGACATGAACGATCCCAGTTTGATTACCGCCCGTCGCGCCATCACCGATGATATCGCCAGCCTGTCTGCGGTTTCACAGGTCGACTACGACGGCATTATCCTCAAGGTAAATCAGCTCTCTAACCAGATTGATAACCTACGCCTGGCGGACAACAACACCGACGATTCACCGATGGATTCCGACAGCAGTGAGCTTTCCAGCTCTATTAGCGAATGGCGCGTCAATCTGCAAAAAAGCTGGCAGAACTTTATGGACAGCTTTATTACCATTCGCCGTCGCGATGAAACTGCCGTTCCGCTACTGGCACCAAATCAGGACGTTTACCTGCGCGAAAATATCCGTTCTCGCCTGTTAGTGGCCGCACAAGCCGTGCCACGTCATCAGGAAGAAACCTATCGCCAGGCGCTGGAGAATGTCTCCACCTGGGTACGCGCCTATTACGACACCGACGATGCAACCACCAAAGCGTTTCTTGATGAAGTGGATCAGCTGAGCCAGCAAAGCATCAGTATGAACGTGCCGGACACGTTGCAGAGCCAGACCATTCTCGAGAAGCTCATGCAAACCCGCGTGCGTAATTTACTGGCACAGCCAACAACCTCTCCAGCCGAGGCTGAAACTGCACCTGCACCTGCACCTGCACCTCAGGCTGACACGCCGGCAACCGCGCCGCAGGGAGAATAATGATGCTAAAAGTATTATTGCTCTTTGTGCTGCTGATCGCCGGGATCGTCGTCGGCCCAATGATCGCCGGTCATCAGGGATACGTGCTGATCCAAACAGACAACTACAACATTGAAACCAGCGTGACGGGTCTGGTGATCATCCTGATCGTCGCCATGGTCATTCTGTTTGCGATTGAATGGCTGCTGCGCCGTATTTTCCGCACCGGTGCGCATACGCGCGGCTGGTTTGTGGGTCGCAAGCGCCGCCGTGCACGTAAGCAGACCGAGCAGGCTCTGCTCAAGCTGGCAGAAGGCGACTATCAGCAGGTTGAAAAACTGATGTCGAAAAATGCCGATCACGCGGAACAGCCGGTAGTCAATTATCTTCTGGCAGCAGAAGCGGCTCAGCAGCGTGGTGATGAAGCTCGCGCTAATCAGCACCTTGAACGTGCAGCTGAACTGGCCGGGAACGATACAATCCCGGTGGACATCACCCGTGTTCGCCTACAGTTGGCCCGCAATGAGGACCACGCCGCGCGCCACAGCGTCGACAAGCTGCTGGAAGTGACGCCGCGTCACCCGGAAGTTCTGCGTCTGGCTGAGCAGGCTTACATTCGCACCGGTGCATGGAGTTCCTTACTGGATATCATTCCTTCTATGGCCAAAGCACGCGTGGGTGATGAAGAACACCGTGCCATGCTGGAACAACAAGCCTGGGTGGGCCTGATGGATCAGGTTCGCGCCGATCAGGGTAGTGAGGGTCTACGCGCATGGTGGAAAAACCAGAACCGTAAAACCCGTCATCAGGTTGCCCTGCAGGTCGCCATGGCTGAGCATCTGATTGAGTGCGACGATCATGATACGGCACAGCAAATCATCATTGAGGGTCTGAAACGCCAGTATGACGACCGCCTGGTACTGCCTATCCCGCGTCTGAAAACCAACAACCCTGAGCAGATAGAAAAAGTGCTGCGCCAGCAGATTAAAGCCGTGGGCGATCGCCCGCTTCTGTGGAGTACGCTTGGTCAGTCGTTGATGAAGCACGGTGAATGGCAGGAGGCAACGATCGCCTTCCGTGCGGCCCTTAAACAGCGTCCGGATGCCTACGACTACGCCTGGCTGGCCGACGCGCTGGACAGACTGCATCAACCGGAAGAAGCCGCCACGATGCGTCGTGATGGCCTGATGCTGACGCTACAGAACAACAATCCTTCGCAGTGATTCCCTCTTGCCCGGTGGCACTTCGCTTACCGGGCAATCGTATACACAAAATCATTCAAGATGCATCAAGACGGCAAGTCTGGGAATCCCCAAGAGCTTACATAAGTAAGTGACTGGGGTGACAAATCTGTCAGGAACAGATTTGAACGCTGTTTGCGGCGGCCCCGTAGGGGTGAGGCCCAGGGATGGGCCGAATAACCCAGGCGTAGCCAACAAAGAGGCAGCTTGAAGGATGACGTGATATGCATAAAAAAACGCCCGCTCTTTTGGAGCAGGCGTTAAACAGGTCTGTATGACAACATAAATGGGTGCTTCACTCAACGTTATGTCCATGGTGTTTGATGAGGCTAACGCGACATCTGTCAGTGGACGATAAGCACCGGAAACGGCTCTGCGTCATTCCTGAGTTTATGAGGCCAGATGGCGAACATAAGAGATGGAATGAGCATCTACACGCATATTATTGCACAAGGCATGCCATGATTGCACTGCAAAAACTAGTTATTCGGACTTTTTAAGACATCAGGTAATTCGGGACATGGCAGCGATATCACACAGGTCTTTCTTTGTGTAAGTGCCTGAAAGAAGAGAAAATCAGAAAACAAAAAACCCCGCCGAAGCGGGGTTCAAAATTGGTCGGCGAGAGAGGATTCGAACCTCCGACCCACTGGTCCCAAACCAGTTGCGCTACCAAGCTGCGCTACTCGCCGTTTTACTGCTTTTTGAATTTTTAGTTCAATTCTTTAAGTCGTGGTGCGAGGGGGGGGACTCGAACCCCCACATCCTAAGGACACTAACACCTGAAGCTAGCGCGTCTACCAATTCCGCCACCTTCGCATTTCACAACTTTAAATTAATGGGGTGGCTAATGGGATTCGAACCCACGACAACTGGAATCACAATCCAGGGCTCTACCAACTGAGCTATAGCCACCACTGCAAATCTTTTACGCGGTATTAAAACCACCGCAGCTCTGGCACCCTACTAAATGGTGCGCCCGACAGGATTCGAACCTGAGACCTCTGCCTCCGGAGGGCAGCGCTCTATCCAGCTGAGCTACGGGCGCTTAGCGCCGTTGCGGGGCTGGATATTACGGAGGTCTCGGTCTGCTGTCTAGTGCTTTTTTAAAATAAATTATCGTTTGGTCACGGAATGTGCGTTTTGTCGCTTATTCCTCCAGTTTTTGGCTTTCCCCATGCCGATTCAGACCAAAAACCTTATAAATGAGCGTCACAGCCAGTATGAAGCCCATACCCACAAACAGCGACATTCGGGTATCTTCATTAAAATACATGCCGATCAATACGCAAATCAGGAACGCCATCGTCAAATAATTCGCCCACGGGAACAGAATGGAGCGGAAAGGATGGCTGGCAATCGCCTCTTTGTGTGCCTGACGAAAACGCAGCTGGCTAATCAGGATAACAAACCACGGTACCATCCCCGGCAATACACTGGCGCTATAGACATACACAAAGACACGCTGCGGATTCGGAATAACGTAATTCAGGCATGAGCCAATCAGCAAGATAGCGATAGAAATCGCTACGCCAGCAACCGGCACGCCATGACGAGAGACTTTTCCAACAACGGCAGGTAGTTGACGGTTCTTCGCCAGCGCGTACAGCATACGACCACAGCTATACATCCCGCTGTTGCAGCCAGACAGCGCGGCGGTCAGGACCACGAAGTTGATAATCCCGGCCGCAGCGGTAATTCCAATTTTGGCAAACGTGAGAACGAACGGGCTGCCGTTGCTGCCAATCTCATTCCACGGGAAGATAGTGACGATCACAAATATCGCGCCGACGTAGAAAATCAGGATACGCCACAGCACTTTCCCTACCGCGCTACGCAATGTGACCTGCGGATTTTTGGCTTCACCCGCCGTGATGCCGATCAGCTCCACCCCCTGGTAGGAGGCCACCACGATACATAACGCGGTCAGGAAGCCTTTCCAGCCACCGGCAAAAAAGCCGCCGTGCTCGGTCAAGTTGCCGAAACCAATCGCCTGGCCGCCATTACCAAAGCCAAAGAAGATAACGCCGACCCCAATGACGATCATCACAATGATGGTGGTCACTTTGATCATCGCAAACCAGAACTCAATTTCACCGTACAGCCGAACCGCCGCCAGGTTTGCCAACGCCACTAACCCGACTGCAATCAGCGCGGGTATCCACTGTGCCATATCCGGGAACCAGAACTGCACGTAGACGCCAATGGCGGTAATTTCCGAGATCCCCACCGCCATCCACATAAACCAGTACGACCAGGCAGTGAGATAACCAAAGAAGGGGCTCATATAACGGTGGGCATACACCGCGAATGAACCGGCAACCGGCTCCAGAAACAGCATCTCGCCCATGGAACGCATAATGAAAAAGACGAACAGCCCGGCGACAATATAGGCCAACAGAACTGATGGCCCCGCCCATTTGAGGGTGCTGGCGGCGCCCATAAACAATCCAACGCCAATAGTGCCCCCAAGGGCAATTAATTCGATATGACGAGCCTCCAGCCCACGCTGTAGCTCAGGTTTACTTTCTGCCATAAATCCTCTTGTTGTGTTTGTATGCTTTCCGGTATGACCGGTTATCGTTATGGGTACATCGTTTTTTTGCCATAACAGGCCATACGGCGCCGACCGCTTGACGGTTGGCACCCAAAACACCACGGCACTATCATGATTGTTGCGAATGGTTTCCTAAAATCACTTAAATGGCAATTAAAGCATTCAAAAAATGAATAGATTGTTTGAGAAAGCAGCGATTATGTTGTGAATAAGTAGCGCACTCAGCAGAATGCGCTACATACCAAAGAAGGGAGGAGATCAGAGATTGCCGGTATAGTGCCAGCGCAGATAACGTAATAAGCGAAGTTGACGCGTGATACGGCTCGGCTGCGACAGCAAGCGGTATAGCCACTCCAGCCCGAGGTTTTGCCAGACTTTAGGCGCACGCTTTACATGGCCAGTAAAGACGTCGTAGGTGCCACCCACGCCCATATACAGCGCATCGGGATGAACCTGGCGGCAATCACGCATAAAGATTTCTTGTTTCGGTGACCCCATCGCTACGGTAACAATCTGCGCACCGCTGGCGTGAATCCGCTCGAACAGCGCCTGACGCCGCTGCGGCGTAAAATAGCCGTCCTGGCTGCCCACAATGTTCACGTTCCATTGTGTACGCAGTTTTGCTTCCGTCTGCGCCAGCACCTCCGGCTTGCCGCCAATCAGGAAGACCGGCGTTCCTTCCCGGCCTGCTCGTGCCATTAAGGCCTCCCACAGATCGGCACCGGCCACACGTGAAACCTGGGCCTGT
The DNA here is from genome assembly GCF_005280945.1 of Citrobacter sp. wls718. NCBI lineage: Bacteria > Pseudomonadati > Pseudomonadota > Gammaproteobacteria > Enterobacterales > Enterobacteriaceae > Citrobacter > Citrobacter sp. wls718. Next base: position 32,592 of record NZ_SZWV01000109.1, on the reverse strand, counting down.
GGAAATTTTTTTCGCACGGAACGCACGACGCTGATCCCATCGGCGTATTTGAACTCAGCGGCATCGATCAGCGCGCGTACCTCAGGGTTATCTTCCGCTGTCAGCATCTTCTCAGCATTGATCGCCACCAGTGTCCCCTGCCTAAGATGCCCTTCTGCAAACAGGTAATTCAGCGCATGCTGCATATCGCGCCAGCCAATCAGTTGTAATCCGCGCAGTGAATACAACGGCGCAGTGGTGTTATCAGTCATTACTATCCTTCAACCTGTGTCCGGGGCAGCGATTTTATGCGTTTATGAATCAGTCCGGCACTGTCAAACAGCCAGAACAACAGTTTTGCCACCAGCAAACAGACACCAAAAATCACGAGGAAAAAGACCACTCGCGAGACAAACGAATCCAGTCCTTCACGTGCTAACACGATCATATTGAAAATGGCACCGAAACAGAAACTGTGCAAAATAGCCGACTTGTAGCGGTTTGTTTCCCGGTTACCTAACTCGTACAGCCAGTCGAACCATTTGATGATAAGCCCAACCACAATCGCGCCTAACGGGATAAACAACGCCCCGCCCATCACCACCAGCGAGCCAATTAATGTTGGCGAGATAGCCAACCCCGAGTGGTTGTTCAACACTTCCCAGGTAAAGTAGTTCGCCGAATTGAGTACGATGCTCGGTCGCCCAGGCCACAGCCAACTGGGGATAAACACATAGAAGTCACGCACGATCGGCGCCAGACCCTGGAACTCAATATTGTGGTAATTCTGCAGCAACAATGCCAGGTTTTCCCACGGCGAGAAGGTGTCGCGCGTCAGATACAGGAAAGTATAGAACGCTTCGTCTCCGCTGACGTTCATGCCGTAGCGCTTCAGCGCCAGCCAGAACATCCCCACAATGCCCAGCACGCCAGCGGCCGCCAGCATCCACAGCGAAATCCAGCCGCGAATAATGCCGATAAACAGGAAGATGGCAAAGGCGATGATGATATTGGCGCGCGTGCCGCCCACAATCATATAGGTCAGCAAGCCAAACGCGACGGTGCTTACCAGAAAAAACAGCCACGCTTTGCTGTCCTGACGCAGGAAGTACACCACCAGCATCGCTGGGATGAAGAAGTAGAAGAAGCGCTTCAACGCCACACCGGAAACTTCACTGGAGAAGATCTGGCTGTAGGACTGCAGTCTGAACAGCAGGAAGCCGTTGTGCATAAAGAATATGCCCACGCTCACTAGCGCAATCGCCATCAATATTATCCACGTCAGATGAGCCTCAACGCGGTTGATAGTAAACAGTGGCTTACGCGGTCTTTCCGCCGTTCGCCTGCGTAAACGGGTTTTATAGGTCACGTAATAGACAGCATAGAAACAGGCGGCTGACAGCAGCGCCTGCAGCAGAATTTCCGGCGGGGCCACCGCCACGTCGAAGCGGAATACCAGCACGCTGGTCAGCGGAAAGCCAAAGAAAAACGTCAATAAAAACAGCAATGAGAAGAACACATTGAAGTTAAAGCGTACCCGTCGGAACTCAAACCAGGTCAACGTGGCGATAAACAGTGTGGAGAGCAGCCACACCACCAGCAGACCGCTGAATTGCATCAGGCTCATACCGTTTCTCCGGAAGCAATTTTCAGCGCGTTATGCCACGGCTGTAGGTAATTCGGGCTAAAGAAGGTAATGGCGCTCTTATCGACCGAGGCCAGCTGACGCTGCGCTTCGCGCACAATACCTTCATTGAGTTCATCGGTGGTAAACAATACCGGCAAGTTTTGCTCTGCCATATCCTGCCAGAAGGGGTTTTCGCGGTTAAGCACACACGGAATACCGGCCTGGATCAACAGACACAAGGTGCCGATCCCCTGCTGACGAGCAAAAATAAAGTAGCCCAAATCGCACTGACGCAGTAACGCCAGATAAGCCTCAAATTCCAGCTTTTCGCTGAGAATGTGCAGGTTTTCTGCACGAAATAATGCCAGCCCAGCCTGACGAACGTCATCGATATACGCCGCATTATTGGCAGGGTAACCCATGGGCACAATCACGTTCACCGTATCGCCAAACTGCTGATGCACGGCGCGCAGCGCGGCAATATGTTCATTGCTGCGGTCGCCGGAGTTTCCCACCAGAATGGTCATTTTCCCGCTGCGTTCACGCCCGTCGCTCATCGTATTGAGCGATGGATCCATGCGCGTCGGGAAATACAGCAGCTCACCGCGCACGCGCGGATGCAGCCCAGCGAAATAGCGCAAATCACCCCGCGTGGCAAACACGCAGCCCACGCGGTTTTGCGCCAGCCGACGAAGCGGATAAAACAGGCGGAATTTCAGTCCACTGGAGACTTCATACAGATCGGCGCCCCAGATGTGCCAGTAAAACTGCTCGGGTTTAATTCCCCCACTCAGCAGTGCCAGCCATAAGCTGGTATTGAACTGACCGTGAAAGAAGAAACGCTGTTGACGATCCGCTTTCGCTTTCTTAATAACCGCCTCTGCCAGCGCCTTTTTCCCGCTATAGAAACTCAGCGATAACGCCGGGCAACTTTCGCTGAATCCCGCATCCTGCCCGGCAACCATAAACACGCGCGCGTGCTCGCTCGTCGCAGCCAGCGAGTCGTTGAAAAACCGCAATACGGTTTGGTTATGGTGAGGGATATCCGATCCCAGAACGTGAATCAGTACTGTCATGCCCGCCTACGCCAGAGTAAAAATACGCCGCAACAGAGAGAAAAATAGACCACATAGGTTGCCATATATGCCTGGGCTGCTCCCAGAGCGCCATGCGCAGGGATCAGCCAGTGGGCAAATGCCGTCAATAACGTGAACTGGCTAATTTCAGCCAAAATATAAAACCGTAGCGACGCTTTCGCGATCACCAAATAGCCAAAAACGTAAGCCCCTACTTTCAGGACATCGCCCACCAGCTGCCAGGCAAATAGATCGCGCATCGCGGTAAATTTAGCCGAAAACAGCAGCCAGATAGCAAAATCACGCAGCAGCCAGACGGTGAAACTCGCGGCAGCAACCGCCGGTAGCACAAACTTCAGCGACTTTACGACCTCGCGCGAAATGTCATGCTTTTCAGTTAAGCGCGACAGCGTCGGCAGCAAGTAAACGCTGAATGAGGCGGTGATAAATTGCAGATACGCATCGGAAATACTGCTCACCCCCTGCCAGATCCCCACGTCATCCCAGCTGTAATGGGCTGCCAGCAGGTTTCGCATCATTACGTACGCCACCGGCAGCGTCACGGAGGTGATCAACGCCATCAGCGTGAACTTGCTTAACTGCCCGGCCAGACCGTTATCCCAGCAGGGTTTCAGGTAGCGCAGTGGGATAGTTCCACGCTTAATCAACATCGCAGCAGCGGGGATCACTACCAGCGCAGGCACCAGCGCCAGCCCTAACAACGCACCTTCGTAACCCCCGAGACGATAGCAACCATAATAGGCCACCACGCCCACCAGGCTACCGACAATCAGCGATAGCGCATTGCCGGCAGCATCGCGAAAACCTTTCATCAGCGCCAGCAGCAGGTTCGCCCAGGCTATGCCCATCTGTACCAGTGCAACCAGCCGCACTAACCCTTGATAATGCGTATGACCAAATAAACCCTGGCTGATCGGCGCTGCTGCCAGCAGAAAAAGGGCGGCCATCAGCGTGGAGAATCCCAGCACCATCGCCGAAGAGGTACCGACCACACGGCGTAACTGCGCCGGATCGTCATGATGCTGTGCGACGTACTTCGTGACGCCGTTGAATATTCCGGCCCCCGCCAGTACACCGAGCACAGTAACCATCTGGCGGAAGTTACCCGCCTGCCCCACACCGGCCGGGCCAAATGAAACCGCCAGCAGTTTCACCACCAGCAGGCCCGCACCAATTTTTACCAGCGTACTGGCTGCCGTCCACAGGGACGCTTTAGCAAGCGACATATCAGGCGAAGTAGTTCAGTAAGGTCGTAATCACTGTGCGCTGGTTGACCGGCGACAGATTGTAAAACAGCGGCAGGCGCAGCAGACGTTCGCTCTCCTGAGTGGTGTAACGATCAACTCCGGCAAACTCACCAAATTTATCGCCAGCCGGGCAATCGTGCAGCGGGATATAATGGAATACCGCCATGATTTCGGCTTCTTTCAGGAAGTTGATCAGCGCACTGCGATCGTCGATATCGCGCAGCTTGATATAAAACATATGGGCATTTTGCACGCAATCCTGCGGGATGGAAGGCAGTTCAATACGCCCGGCGCGTGCCAGCGGTTCCAGCGCATCATAATAATTCTGCCACAGCGCCAGACGCTGCTGGTTGATACGATCCGCCGCTTCCAGTTGTGCCCACAGATAGGCGGCCTGCAGATCGGACATCAAATAGCTGGAACCAATATCTCGCCAGGTGTATTTATCCACTTGGCCACGGAAGAACTGGCTACGGTTGGTCCCTTTTTCGCGGATGATCTCAGCACGTTCGATTAATTTTTTATCATTAATCAGCGTGGCTCCACCTTCGCCACCCGCGGTGTAATTTTTGGTTTCGTGGAAGCTAAAGCAGCCAATATGACCAATCGTTCCCAGCGCGCGGCCTTTGTAGGTCGACATCACGCCCTGAGCTGCATCTTCCACCACGAACAGGTTGTACTTAGCCGCCAGTGCCATAATGGTGTCCATTTCGCAGGCAACGCCCGCGTAATGCACCGGTACGATAGCGCGGGTTTTGTCGGTGATCGCCGCTTCAATCAGCGTCTCGTCAATGTTCATGGTATCCGGGCGGATATCGACAAAGACGACTTTGGCCCCACGCAGCACGAAGGCGTTGGCGGTGGAGACAAAGGTGTAGCTCGGCATGATCACTTCATCACCAGCCTGGATATCCAGCAGCAATGCCGCCATCTCAAGCGAGGCGGTACAGGAGGGTGTCAGCAGCACTTTCGCGCTGCCAAAATGTTGCTCCAGCCACTGCTGGCAACGACGGGTAAAGCCGCCGTCACCGCACAGTTTTCCGCTGCTCATCGCAGACTGCATGTATTCAAGCTCGGTGCCCACCACCGGCGGTGCGTTAAATGGGATCATGTTGTCACCTGTATAACCAGTACGCGGTGCTTTCTACATTGGCACCGCTCTGTATGTAACGTTTAAGCGCGGCGATATTGCCCATCTGGGTCGCCACGCGCAATGTTGTTTTACCGCGAGCCTGCGCCCAGCACAGCGCAGCCTGCATCAGTTCTGCGCCCGCACTGCGACCAGCCAGTAGGCCAATACGCGCATCGGTCTCATTCAGTTCACGCAGTGAGACATAGCCACGAATATCGCCAGCCTGTGTGCGAAAAACGAGACACTGATGGTCGAACGTGCCCAGTACGGCATTTTCAATCCACTGCGCGTAGAAACGCGCGCTGGCATCGGGCGCATACCACGGCGCACGAAAACGGCTTTGCGCGAACGCCTGCCCCGCCAGCTGGCGTAACGCCGGGATATCTGCAGTTTGTGCGACCTGCGCGCTAGGATTGTCATAAACGCCCGTGACCGACAGCGCTAAATCCACTTCCCCTTCGACCAGCGAGAAACCCAGCTGCTGCAATGCATCTAACTCCTGGGCGTTCGCCGCAGGAATTTTCGCCTGTACCCGCTCCCAGGGCTGCAACGAATCCGCAGTCAGAACCGGCGCATGCGGGTCAACACGCACAATGGCGCTCTTCACGCCAAAGAACGTATTCTCCCAATTCAGCGGCTCAATACTGGCGCGGACGAGCACGGAGTAGCTCCAGCAGATATTGACCATAACCGGTTTTAGCCAGAGAACTGGCGGCACGCTTCACGCCTTCATCATCCAGCCAGCCGTTGCGCCAGGCGATTTCTTCCAGGCAGGCAATTTTAAAGCCCTGACGTTTCTCAACCGTTTGTACGAACATACTCGCTTCAATCAGGCTGTCATGCGTACCGGTATCCAGCCAGGCAAAGCCACGGCCGAGCAGTTCCACCGTCAGGTTACCCGCGTCAAGATACATCTGGTTGATGGAGGTAATCTCCAGCTCTCCACGCTCGGAAGGCTTCACGCGTTTTGCGTACTCCACCACCTTACTGTCGTAGAAATAGAGTCCCGTCACCGCCCAGTTAGATTTCGGTTCTTTCGGCTTCTCTTCCAGCGAGACGGCGCGGAAATTGTCGTCAAATTCCACAACGCCGAAACGCTCAGGATCCATAACCTGATAGCCAAATACCGTCGCCCCTTCCGTTCGGGCAGCAACGTGGCGCAGTTTTGGACTAAATCCCTGCCCAAAGAAGATGTTGTCACCTAAAACCAGACAGGAAGGCTCACCGTTAAGGAACGTTTCCCCGATGATAAACGCCTGCGCCAGTCCGTCCGGGCTGGGCTGCTCGGCATAGTGTAACTCGATGCCAAACTCAGAGCCATCGCCCAGCAAACGCTGGAAATAGCCTTTATCTTCCGGCGTGGTGATAATCAGGATTTCACGGATCCCCGCCAACATCAGCACCGATAGCGGGTAGTAAATCATCGGCTTGTCGTAAATCGGTAATAGCTGTTTCTTTACGCCACGCGTAATGGGGTACAGGCGAGAACCCGACCCTCCCGCCAAAATGATACCTTTCATGCGTACCTCCTCCGGAAATTAACCCTTCAGACCTAAACGTTCACCTTGGTAGCTGCCATCCTGCACGGGCTTCCACCACGCCTCATTCGCCAGATACCATTGCACGGTTTTGCGCGTGCCGCTCTCAAACGTTTCCTGCGGCATCCAGCCAAGTTCACGTGCAATCTTCGACGCATCAATGGCGTAACGTTGATCGTGGCCAGGACGATCGTCAACAAAGGTGATCAGTGAGCGGTACTGCGCAAGGCCCTGTGGCTTGTTGGGGGCCAGTTCTTCCAGCAGACAGCAAATCGTCTCGACTACGTCCAGATTCTTACGCTCGTTGTGCCCGCCGATGTTATATGTTTCCCCCACGGCCCCGGTGGTCGCTACGCAATACAACGCGCGGGCATGATCCTCCACGTACAGCCAGTCGCGAATCTGCTGCCCGTTGCCGTATACCGGCAGCGGTTTGCCCGCCAACGCGTTAAGAATCGTCAGTGGGATCAGCTTTTCCGGGAAGTGGTACGGGCCGTAGTTGTTGGAGCAGTTGGTAATCAGCGTAGGTAAACCGTACGTACGTATCCAGGCACGGACCAGATGGTCGCTACTGGCTTTCGATGCGGAATAAGGACTGCTTGGTGCATACGGCGTGGTTTCAGTGAAAAAATCATCCGTAGAATGGAGATCGCCATACACTTCATCGGTCGAAATATGATGGAAACGAAACGCCGATTTTTTCTCATCGGTTAATACGTTCCAGTAAGCGCGCGCCGCTTCCAGCAGGGTGTAGGTACCCACAATATTGGTTTCGATAAATGCAGCCGGACCATCAATGGAACGATCAACGTGGCTTTCCGCCGCCAGGTGCATGACGCAGTCTGGCTGATACTGTTGAAAGACAGCGTCAAGCGCAGCCCGATCGCAGATATCAACTTTCTCAAAGGCAAAACGGTCATTCTGTGCGACTGGCGTTAGCGACATCAGGTTGCCGGCATAGGTCAGTTTATCGACCACCACCACAGCATCCTGCGTCTCGTTAATGATATGCCGTACAACCGCGGAGCCGATAAATCCGGCGCCACCGGTGACCAGAATTCGTTTCATTATCGCCAGACTCCTTTGGTATCAACCACGTACTGCTGGTGTACCGCATCGCCTTTAATCGCTTTAAATTCATTATGGTCGACCAGCATCACCAGCACATCAGCGCTTGCCAGTGCGTCGTCCAGTTTCGCCAACGTACACAGGCCATCCAGTTTTTTTGGCAGTTGATGAACATTCGGTTCCACCACCAGCGTTTCACCGCCGTGCCACTGGGTGATACTCAGCGCGATACCCATCGCCGGGCTTTCACGTAAATCGTCAATATTCGGTTTAAATGCCAGGCCAAAACAGGCAATTTTCACCTCGCTGGCGCGTTTGTTCGTCTTCGTCAGACAATCCGCTACGGCGGCTTTTACCCGATCAACAACCCAGTGAGGTTTGCCATCATTGACTTCACGGGCGGTGCGGATCAATTTCGCCTGCTGGGGGTTCTGCGCCACAATAAACCATGGATCGACTGCAATACAGTGACCGCCAACGCCGGGGCCAGGTTGCAGGATATTGACGCGCGGGTGTCGGTTCGCCAGGCGAATCAGTTCCCAGACGTTAATCTCCTGTTCGGCGCAAATCAGCGACAATTCATTGGCAAAGGCGATATTCACGTCGCGGAAGCTATTTTCAGTAAGTTTACACATTTCCGCCGTGCGGGCGTTAGTCACCACACATTCACCTTCAAGGAATATGTTGTACAGCTCGCTGGCGCGCGCGGAACAGACGGGCGTCATCCCGCCAACCACGCGATCGTTTTTAATCAGCTCGACCATCACCTGGCCCGGCAGCACGCGCTCTGGACAATAGGCAATATTGACGTCTGCCTGTTCCCCAGCCTGTTGCGGGAACGTCAGATCAGGCCGAATTTCGGCAAGCCATGCGGCCATCTGCTCGGTCGCCCCGACGGGTGACGTTGACTCGAGGATCACCAGCGCACCTTTTTTAAGCACCGGTGCCACTGACTTCGCCGCCGCTTCGACGTACACCATATCGGGTTCATGCTCCCCTTTGAACGGGGTAGGCACAGCGATTAAATACACATCCGCTTCCGTGGGTTTGGTGGTCGCCCGAAGATACCCCTCTTCTACAGCTGTTTTCACCACCGCACCGAGGTCAGGTTCAACGATATGGATCTCACCACGGTTAATGGTGTCCACCGCATGCTGATTAACATCTACGCCAATCACGTGTTTTTGACGGGAAGCAAAAGCAGCTGCGGTTGGCAGCCCGATATAACCCAGCCCAATGACAGAAATGGTCGTAAAACTCATAGCGATATCCGATTGTTTTTTAACGCGTCTAAAATGCGACCACACGCTTGCCCATCGCCATACGGATTATGGGCTCGGCTCATGGTCTGATATTCATCTTCGTCATGCAGTAAACGCGTGACTTCTTCCACAATACGCTGCGGATCTGTCCCCACCAGCCGCACCGTGCCTGCAGTAATGGCCTCCGGGCGCTCCGTCGTTTCGCGCATCACCAGCACTGGCTTACCCAGTGATGGGGCTTCTTCCTGAATACCGCCAGAATCGGTCAGGATCAGCCAGGCGTGGTTCATCAGCCAGACAAACGGCAGGTACTCCTGCGGCTCGATCAAAATCACATTGTCAACGTGACCCAGGATGCGATTAACCGGTTCGCTGACGTTAGGGTTCAGGTGCACCGGGTAGACAATCTGCACATCCTGATTCGCCGCTGCAATTTCTGCCAGCGCATGGCAGATTTGCTCAAAACCGCGACCAAAGCTTTCCCGACGATGACCGGTCACCAGGATCATCTTTTTATCCGCGCTCAGGAAAGGATAATGCTCGGCCAGTTCGGCCCGCAGTTCATCGCTCGCCAGTACGCGATCGCGAACCCAGATCAACGCATCAATCACCGTATTACCAGTGACAAAAATGCGGTTATCGGCAATGTTTTCGCGTAACAAGTTCTGCCGCGAGTTCTCCGTAGGTGCAAAATGATACATCGCCAGACGCCCGGTCAGCGTGCGGTTTGCCTCTTCCGGCCACGGAGAATAGAGATCGCCGGTTCGCAACCCGGCCTCAACATGTCCGACAGGAATACGCTGATAAAACGCGGCCAGACTGGTGGCAATGGTCGTTGTCGTATCACCATGTACCAGTACGACATCCGGTTTAAACTCAGCCAGAATCGGCTTTAACCCTTCAAGGATTCGGCAGGTAATTTCGGTGAGTCCCTGACCGGGCTGCATAATATTGAGATCGTAGTCAGGCACAATGGAAAAGAGGTTCAACACCTGATCAAGCATCTCCCGATGCTGCGCTGTGACGCAAACTTTCGCCTCAAAATCAGGATCTTTTGCCAGCGCATGAACCAGAGGTGCCATCTTGATGGCCTCCGGTCGCGTGCCAAATACAGTCAGTACTTTCACATCGATTCTCTTCGGATTGGCAGCGAGGGCCCAGCCCCTCACTGCAACGGTATTGCTAAATCGGGCGGCGACGGGTTAACGCGACACCGGCACCGATCAAGGCCCCGACAATGCCCCACATAATCATCAGGAAGGCACGGCGCGGGCTATCACGTTTTACCGGTTCTTCCGGCGTCCGCAAATAACGATAGGTCTGAAAACGTGGGTCCAGAGTAGGACCGACGTTCAGCGTATTGAGCATGGCTCTGTTTTGGAAATAATCCAGATCGAACTCTGGACCAACGGCCTGCAAGTTTTCGAGTCGCGCCTGCAGCATAGGACGTCCGAGCAAAAATAGCTCAGAGTCCGGTAATTCATCCGCAGGTACATCGGTTGAAGTGCGAGAAATATTATGTTGCTCGGCTATTTTGAGCGCTTGTTCAATGTTGTGAGCGCGACGAGAAAAGAGTGATTTCGCCACCTCTTCCTGGCGTTTAACCTGCGCTTTCATCTGTACCGTGCGCGCAGCCCACGCGCCTTTTAACTCATCGTTCAGATGGCGTGCTGCACGCTGGCTGGCAAATGCCACATACTGGCGCAGCAGGTTGTTAGCATCTGGCGCCGTTTCCGCAATCAGCTTCACGCTGTCATTAGTGTTGCGCTGTGCATCACCAGGCATAAACTGAATGTTATTAATCAGCTCATCCAACAATGCCGCATCGGCTTTACTGTTGCCGACCATCCGTTGCTTAAAGTAATCGGTCTGCTGCCAAAACTCACGGCGCGTATCCCACGAGGCAACCTGCATGACAAATTCTTTATACGCTTCGTCCATCACCGACGGTTGATCCGCCGGAGCCAGGCTAGCCTTAATATCCAGGTTACGTAAAAACTGCTGCTGAGAGTAATAGCCCCCCAACATATTCACCGTAGGTCGGTCAGAAATGGCGGTCGCACTCCACTCCTGACGCGCAAAAAACGTATAGGCGAGAGCAACAAGCGCAAAGACGAGGGCCATACCGACAATCCACACCTTCCCTGCCCATAAGGTCCGAAACAACCCACGGATGTCCAGTTCATTTTCAGTGTTCACGGCACGCTCTCCCGGTAATGGCTGTGTCATCGCATCCTCATTTACTTGGTTAAGTTTGGTTTGTTTTCGCGGTTTCTTCGTAGCCTGCGTTTCATACGTTTGATAAATCTTGCCACCTTCCAGGCACGCTTGATGCAATAACCGTAGAAGAAGAATGCTAGCAAAAACAGCACCAGCATGACCCATTCAGGGACAAAATGAGAATATTCTGCCAGCACGCCAATGGCGGCCAGAATCGCAGCAGCCAGCGTAATCAGGACAAACGCTTGTCGGGAAGTAAACCCAGCACGCATGATCAAATGATGAATATGCTGGCGATCCGCAGAAAAAGGACTCATCCCCTTACGCAAACGACGGTACATGATGGCTACCATATCCATCAGAGGAATGGCGATAATCCACAGCGCAGTGACCGGGCTAATAGGATGGGTTTTACCCTGTGTGGTTTCCAGCAGGATCCAGATAACGGTGAAGCCAATTAGCGTACTGCCCGCATCGCCCATAAACACTTTGTAGCGACGACCTAACACGCCGAGGTTGAGCAGAATATACGGCAGAATGGCGGCAATCATCGCGAAGCACCAGATTGCCAGGCTAGTTTGTCCATCAAACCAGAGGATCAGGCCCATTGCGGCAAAGGATACGCTGGACAGCCCGCCAAGCAGGCCATCAATACCATCAACCATATTGAAGGCGTTAATCGCCGCCCAGACGGCGAAGAGCGTCAGGAAATAGCCGAACGGACCGAGGACCATCTCCCAAGGACCAAAGATGTAGCCCAGACTGCTGAGATAGAGTTTACCAACCACCATCATAATGACGCCGATGGCCGCCTGAATTGTGGCGCGAATTTTTACGCTGATATCATAACGATCGTCCAGCGCGCCGATAAAAACCAGCACACCGGCACAGGCGAGGTAGAGAGAAGCATGTGGGATATAATAATCGGCGATGATAAACGTAAAGCAAATACCGGCGTAAACCGAGATCCCCCCAACCAACGGTATCAACCCCTGGTGGCGTTTACGATAGTTGGGCTTATCCACTAAACCAATCTTTTTTGCGACCTTACGCGCAAAAAAAAGGAACAGTGTCGTGAATAGAAAAATACTGATGAGATCAGTACTTGCTGTCAGTAAATTCACAATGCGTGCTCTCAGAGAAAATTATTAGCAGAAGTATAACCACGAAGACCTTTATTCAGAAGGGAAACTCCGTTCCGAAATGCCTGTTTTGTATAATTATTAACCACACAACACGAATGACGTATCGAGCGCAAAATAAAGGTGAGTGACATCACTATTGCTTATGTGTCGCTTAGGTTACAGGCATAAAAGCAAAACGCCACGTAAAACGTGGCGTTTTCAGAGGATGCCCGACTTAAGAGCGCTTCATCATATCGAAGAAGTCGTCGTTGGTCTTGGTCATCGCCAGCTTGTTAATGAGGAATTCCATCGCGTCGATTTCACCCATCGGATGAATGATTTTGCGCAGGATCCACATTTTCTGCAGCTCTTCCTGAGTGGTGAGCAGCTCTTCTTTACGGGTACCGGAACGGTTGTAGTCGATAGCCGGGAAGACGCGTTTTTCAGCAATCTTACGCGAGAGGTGCAGTTCCATGTTGCCGGTACCTTTAAACTCTTCATAGATAACTTCATCCATTTTAGAGCCGGTATCGACCAGCGCAGTCGCGATGATGGTCAGGCTGCCGCCCTCTTCCACGTTACGTGCCGCACCGAAGAAACGCTTCGGACGGTGCAGGGCGTTGGCATCAACACCACCAGTCAACACTTTACCGGAAGCCGGTACCACAGTGTTGTAGGCACGCGCCAGACGGGTGATGGAATCAAGCAGGATGATAACGTCTTTCTTGTGCTCAACCAGACGTTTCGCTTTCTCGATAACCATTTCCGCAACCTGAACGTGGCGAGATGCGGGTTCGTCAAAGGTGGAAGCAATCACTTCACCTTTAACCAGACGCTGCATCTCAGTCACTTCTTCCGGACGTTCGTCGATCAGCAGTACCATCAACACGCAGTCTGGGTGGTTGTACGCGATGCTCTGTGCAATATTCTGCAGCAGCATGGTTTTACCGGCTTTCGGTGGTGCCACAATCAGACCACGTTGGCCGCGACCGATCGGAGACGCCAGATCCAGGACACGAGCCGTTAAGTCTTCTGTAGAACCGTTACCACGTTCCATACGCAGACGTGAGTTTGCGTGCAGCGGGGTTAAGTTCTCGAACAGAATCTTATTACGCGCGTTTTCCGGCTTGTCGTAGTTAACTTCGTTAACTTTCAACAATGCAAAGTAACGCTCACCCTCTTTAGGAGGACGAATCTTACCGGAAATGGTGTCACCAGTGCGGAGGTTGAAACGGCGGATTTGGCTAGGGGATACGTAGATGTCGTCTGGGCCTGCGAGGTAGGAACTGTCTCCAGAACGAAGGAAACCAAATCCATCCTGCAATATCTCCAGCACACCGTCACCAAAGATATCTTCGCCACTCTTTGCGTGCTGCTTCAGGATGGCAAAAATAATGTCCTGCTTGCGCATACGAGCCAGGTTTTCCAGGCCCATATTTTCGCCGAGAGTGATCAGCTCAGAAACCGGCGTATTCTTTAATTCGGTAAGATTCATAATGGTGTGAGTTCTTAAACTTGGGGTAAATCTCGAACTTAATGTTGTGAATGGTATGGCAGGGTCATCCATGCCTGTTTACGGCCATCGACTCATGTCTGTTCGCTGTCTGGTCACAGGAAAGTACGCAGAACTGAAACGACAAGACGGATTGAGCGACAAGCCAGGAATCTGTCCACTTCTCGCGCGAGAAACAACGGGAAGCATTGGATAAACAAGATTCAAACTTAATAAGGTATGTTTAATACGAAGTCAACACTAACTTAGCACGACTCAAGTCGGGCGTCCAGTCATCCGAAGCATTTTGGAATCAGGTCGCCCGAACTTGATAATTCCATCTTACGCCAGGTTAGCGTCGAGGAACTCTTTTAGCTGACCTTTGGACAGTGCGCCGACTTTTGTCGCCGCAACTTCGCCGTTTTTAAACAGCAGCAGGGTCGGGATACCACGGATACCATATTTCGGTGCGGTGCCTGGGTTTTGGTCAATGTTCAGTTTCGCAACCGTCAATTTACCCTGATACTCGTCAGCGATTTCATCCAGAATTGGAGCGATCATTTTGCACGGACCGCACCACTCTGCCCAGAAATCAACGAGGATAGCTCCGTCCGCTTTGAGTACATCCGTGTCAAAACTGTCGTCTGTCAGGTGAATAATTTTATCGCTCATAATAACTCCACAGGAAAAAGCCTGGTGTGTTGGTGTAGCATTAACCAACTAAAGGTTGACTTTATTTCACCGTATACGCTTTCGTAAAGCAATAGTAAGCTGATATTCTACCACACTATGAGCAAAACACATTTAACAGAACAGAAGTTTTCCGACTTCGCACTGCACCCACAGGTGATAGAAGCCCTTGAAAATAAAGGGTTTCATAATTGCACGCCCATTCAGGCACTGGCCCTCCCGCTAACGCTGGCAGGTCGTGATGTCGCAGGACAGGCGCAAACCGGAACCGGGAAAACGATGGCGTTTCTGACGTCAACGTTTCATTATCTTCTCTCTCATCCCGCGATTGCCGATCGCAAGGTGAACCAACCGCGTGCGCTAATTATGGCGCCAACGCGTGAGTTAGCCGTGCAGATCCATGCCGATGCGGAACCGCTGGCGCAAACTACCGGTCTGAAATTAGGCCTGGCTTATGGCGGCGACGGTTACGACAAACAGCTGAAAGTGCTGGAAAGCGGCGTCGATATCCTTATCGGCACCACGGGCCGTCTCATTGACTACGCAAAACAGAACCACATCAACCTGGGTGCCATTCAGGTCGTGGTACTGGATGAAGCCGATCGCATGTACGATCTGGGCTTTATTAAAGATATCCGCTGGCTGTTCCGTCGGATGCCGCCAACCAACCAGCGTCTGAATATGCTGTTTTCCGCGACCCTCTCTTACCGCGTTCGCGAACTGGCGTTCGAACAAATGAACAACGCCGAGTACGTAGAAGTCGAACCGGAACAGAAGACGGGCCACCGTATCAAAGAAGAGCTCTTCTATCCTTCAAACGAAGAGAAAATGCGTTTACTGCAAACGCTGATCGAAGAAGAGTGGCCAGATCGCGCCATTGTTTTTGCAAACACCAAGCACCGTTGCGAAGATATTTGGGGCAGCCTTGCCGCTGACGGCCATCGCGTCGGCCTGCTGACCGGTGACGTGGCACAGAAAAAACGTCTGCGCATTCTGGAAGAGTTCACCCGTGGCGATCTCGACATTCTGGTTGCAACCGACGTTGCCGCGCGTGGTCTGCATATTCCGGCTGTTACGCATGTATTTAACTATGACCTGCCGGATGACTGCGAAGACTACGTACACCGTATTGGCCGTACCGGCCGTGCAGGCGCAAGCGGACACTCCATCAGCCTGGCCTGTGAAGAGTACGCGTTGAATTTACCTGCCATCGAGACCTATATCGGCCATTCGATTCCGGTCAGCAAGTATAACCCGGATGCACTGATGACCGATTTGCCGAAGCCGCTTCGCCTGACGCGAACGCGCCCTGGCAATGGCCCACGCCGCACCGGTGGTGCTCCGCGTAATCGTCGTCGTTCAGGTTAAGAAACGTTATGCCATACACAAAATCATTCAGCCTGTATCAAGGCGGTGAGAAAACGCAGCCAACACAGATACAGGTTGAAGGATGAAGTGTATGAATTCTACCTCGTTGTATGCAGCAATCGATCTCGGCTCCAATAGTTTTCATATGCTGGTTGTACGCGAGGTAGCGGGAAGCATCCAGACGCTCACGCGGATTAAACGCAAAGTGCGTCTGGCCGCTGGCCTGAATAGTGATAATGCGCTCTCTGCTGAAGCCATGGAGCGCGGTTGGCAGTGTCTACGGCTGTTTGCAGAGCGCCTGCAGGATATTCCTCAGCCACAAATTCGCGTGGTTGCCACGGCAACGCTGCGTATCGCCACCAATGCCGACATTTTTATTGCCAAAGCGCAAGAGATCCTCGGCTGTGCCGTTCAGGTTATTAGCGGTGAAGAAGAAGCCCGGCTGATTTATCAGGGGGTTGCCCACACCACCGGCGGTGCCGATCAGCGTCTGGTCGTCGATATCGGCGGAGCCAGTACCGAACTGGTCACCGGCTCTGGTGCACAAACCACCTCCTTGTTTAGCCTGTCAATGGGCTGCGTCACGTGGCTCGAACGGTACTTTACCGATCGAAATCTGGCGCAGGAAAACTTTGACGAGGCAGAGAAGGCGGCGCGTGAAGTCTTGCGTCCTGTCGCTGACAATCTACGTTTTCACGGCTGGAAAGTGTGTGTCGGGGCTTCTGGCACCGTACAGGCACTACAGGAAATCATGATGGCGCAGGGCATGGACGAGCGCATTACGCTGGCAAAACTTCAGCAACTAAAGCAGCGCGCTATTCATTGCGGACGTCTTGAAGAGCTGGAAATCGAAGGGTTAACGCTGGAACGTGCGCTGGTGTTCCCCAGCGGACTGGCAATCCTGATCGCCATTTTCACTGAGCTCAATATCCAGTGTATGACCCTTGCTGGCGGCGCATTACGTGAAGGTTTGGTCTATGGCATGCTGCATCTGGCCGTGGACCAGGACATTCGCAGTCGCACGTTGAGAAATATTCAGCGTCGATTTATGGTCGATACCGATCAGGCGCATCGTGTCGCTAACCTGGCAAGTAAGTTCCTCGATCAAGTAGATAAAAAGTGGCATTTGGAAGCTATCAGCCGCGAACTACTGATTAGTGCCTGTCAGTTGCATGAAATTGGACTTAGCGTCGATTTTAAGCAAGCGCCGCAGCACGCGGCCTATCTGGTGCGCAATCTCGATCTTCCGGGATTTACCCCCGCACAGAAAAAACTGTTAGCCACGCTGTTACTCAACCAAACCAACCCGGTCGATCTCTCTTCGCTCCACCAGCAAAACGCGGTGCCGCCGCGTATTGCGGAACATCTTTGCCGTTTGCTCCGTCTGGCGATCATTTTTGCCAGCCGTCGCCGGGACGATTTAGTACCGGAAATTCATCTCGAAGCAAAGAATGAACATCTTACGATAACGCTGCCTGAAGGCTGGCTGGTGCATCATCCGCTGGGTAAAGAGCTTATCGATCAGGAAAGCCAGTGGCAAAGCTATGTCCATTGGCCTTTAGAAGTGCACTAACCCTCAAGTATTGCCGGATAGCCTACGCTTATCCGGCCTACAAAAACCTACTTCTCTTTTGCTTTCGCCATCATTGCCCGAATATTCGCGATGCTGGCTTGTCCTTTCTGCATCCGCTCCTCAGCGCTGACCACTTTTCGCTCCTTCTCCCAGATAATATCGTCCTGCGGTAATTCCAGCAGAAAACGACTCGGCTCCGGGCGCACCAGTTCACCGTACTGACGACGCTCTTTACACAGTGTAAAAATCAGTTCTTTCTGCGCGCGAGTGATGCCAACATAGGCCAGACGACGTTCTTCATCGATGTTATCTTCATCAATGCTGCTCTGATGTGGCAAAAAGCCTTCTTCCATGCCCACCATAAACACGTACGGGAACTCCAGTCCTTTGGAGGCATGTAACGTCATGAGTTGTACCTGATCCAACTCTTCTTCACTCTCGCCACGTTCCATCATGTCGCGCAGGGTAAAGCGGGTAACAACCTGGGTCAGCGTCATCGGTTCATCAATATCACTACCTTCCAGCATTTCCGTCATCCAACTGAAGAGTGTATTGACGTTTTTCATACGCATTTCGGCAGCTTTCGGGCTGGGTGAGGTTTCATAGAGCCACGATTCGTAGTCAATACCGTGGATCAGATCGCGCACAGCCGCAATCGGGTCACGCTCGGCCAGGCGCTGAATTTCACCCAACCACTGTGTAAAGCGGGTCAGCGACTCATAGCCGCGCCCGGTTAGCGTCTGGCTAAGCCCCATATCAAAGCTGGCGGTGAACAAGCTTTTATTACGCGTCATCGCCCACTCGCCCAGTTTTTGCAGCGTCGCTGGACCAATTTCACGTTTTGGCGTATTCACAATACGCAGAAATGCGCTGTCATCATCCGGGTTACTCAGTACCCGCAGATAGGCTAGCAGATCTTTAATCTCCGGACGGGAGAAAAACGACGTGCCGCCAGAAATTTTGTACGGGATGCGGTTCTGCATCAGGAATTTTTCGAACACCCGCGACTGATGATTACCGCGGTACAGAATCGCGTAATCTTTATACTGCGTCTTGTTAACAAAGTGGTGGGCAATCAGTTCGCCGGTCACGCGCTCTGCTTCATGTTCTTCGTTATTGGCGCTTAATACCTTAAGTTCGACACCGTAACCCAGCTCGGAAAAAAGTCGTTTTTCAAAAACATGTGGGTTGTTGGCAATGAGGATGTTTGCCGCTTTCAGGATACGTCCGGAAGAACGGTAGTTCTGTTCCAGCTTAACCACCTGCAACGCCGGGAAATCTTTGCTCAGCAGCACCAGGTTTTGCGGACGTGCACCGCGCCAGGAATAGATAGACTGGTCGTCATCGCCCACCACGGTAAAGCGCGCACGGCTACCCACCAGCAGTTTTACCAGCTCGTACTGGCTGGTGTTGGTATCCTGATATTCATCCACCAGCAGATAACGAATCTTGTTCTGCCAGCGTTCACGGACCTCTTCATTGCGCTGAAGCAGCAGCGTAGGCAGCAAAATCAGATCGTCAAAATCGAGGACGTTACACGCTTTCATGTGCGCGTCGTACAAACCGTAGCAGTGGGCAAAAATACGATCGCGCTCGCCTTTGGCGCTGGCTGCCGCCTGTGAAGGCGTCATCAGATCGTTTTTCCAGTTGGAGATCGTCGAGATCAGCTGTTGGAGGATCAACTTATCGTCTTCGATGAGCCCTTCGGTCAATTCCTTCAGCAACGCCACCTGGTCGGTGTCATCGAACAATGAAAAGTTCGACTTCATGCCCAGCGCTGCGTATTCACGCTTGATAATGTCCAGCCCCAGGGTGTGGAAGGTGGAGATCATCAGCCCGCGCGCCTCTTTACGGCCCAACGTCTGCGCCACACGCTCTTTCATCTCACGCGCGGCCTTGTTGGTAAAGGTCACCGCCGCAATATGCCGTGCCTGATAGCCGCAAACGCGGATTAGGTGCGCAATTTTGTTGGTGATCACGCGGGTTTTGCCGGAGCCAGCACCCGCCAGCACCAGGCAGGGTCCGGTGACGAATTCGACGGCTTGTTGTTGTCCGGGGTTTAAACGCATAAAGATCACTCAATGAAAGTCGGGAGGGGAGATTTAGAGCATGGTAGTATAGCCAGCCTCAACCACCCCACTCAAGGCACGATCATGGCAAAAACAGCAGCAGCACTGCATATCCTTGTTAAAGAAGAGAAACTGGCACTGGATCTTCTGGAGCAAATTAAAAATGGTGCCGACTTCGAGAAGCTGGCGAAGAAACACTCCACCTGCCCGTCAGGTAAGAAAGGCGGCCACCTGGGTGAATTCCGTCAGGGCCAGATGGTTCCGGCGTTTGATAAAGTGGTCTTCTCCTGCCCGGTGCTGGAGCCAACAGGCCCGCTGCACACCCAGTTCGGTTACCACATCATTAAGGTGCTGTACCGCAACTAATAGAAAGCCCGGAGTATAAACCTCCGGGCTTTTTTGCCTGATGACGCTTCGCTTATCAGGCCTACTAAATTCTATAAATATGACATTCTTCTATGCATTTCGTCTTAGCGGAAGGCGGCAAGGAAGTTCATCTCCAGTCACATAGATAACTATGTGACTGGGGTGTACGAACGTAGCCAACGCATCAGCAAGTTGAAAGACGACGGGGAATTAGCCTGCGACGGCGATACGCTTCATGTCAGTCATGTAGCCGCGCAGTTTCTGGCCAACTTCTTCAATCGCATGGCTACGAATAGCATCGTTGACGTCACGCAGCTGAGCGTTATCTACCGCACCTTCAGCAATGGCTTTGCCCAGGTCACCAGTTTGCAGCGTGGTCATGAACTCTTTCAGCAGCGGTACGCAAGCGTAAGAGAACAGGTAGTTACCGTACTCAGCGGTATCGGAAATCACCACGTTCATTTCATACAGACGCTTACGGGCGATGGTGTTGGCAATCAACGGCAGCTCATGCAGTGATTCGTAGTAAGCCGACTCTTCGATGATGCCGGAATCCACCATGGTTTCGAATGCCAGCTCAACGCCCGCTTTCACCATCGCGATCATCAGAACGCCTTTATCGAAGTACTCCTGCTCACCGATTTTACCGTCAAACTGAGCGGCGGTTTCGAACGCGGTTTTACCGGTCTCTTCACGCCAGGTCAGCAGTTTCTTATCGTCGTTAGCCCAGTCAGCCATCATGCCGGAAGAGAATTCGCCGGAGATGATGTCGTCCATATGTTTCTGGAACAGCGGCGCCATGATTTCTTTCAGCTGTTCGGACAGCGCATAAGCACGCAGTTTCGCCGGGTTAGACAGACGGTCCATCATCAGGGTGATGCCGCCCTGCTTCAGCGCTTCGGTGATGGTTTCCCAGCCGAACTGAATCAGTTTTTCCGCGTATGCCGGATCAGTTCCTTCTTCCACCAGCTTGTCGAAACACAGCAGAGAACCGGCCTGCAGCATACCGCACAGGATAGTCTGCTCGCCCATCAGGTCAGATTTCACTTCCGCGACGAAAGAGGATTCCAGCACACCCGCACGGTGACCGCCGGTTGCGGCTGCCCAAGCTTTAGCAATTGCCATGCCTTCGCCTTTCGGGTCGTTTTCCGGGTGAACCGCAATCAGGGTCGGTACGCCGAAACCGCGTTTGTACTCTTCACGCACTTCGGTACCCGGGCACTTCGGCGCAACCATCACGACGGTAATGTCTTTACGGATCTGTTCGCCCACTTCCACGATGTTGAAACCGTGGGAATAGCCCAGCGCCGCGCCGTCTTTCATCAGCGGCTGTACGGAACGCACCACATCGGAGTGCTGTTTGTCTGGCGTCAGGTTAACCACCAGGTCAGCCTGCGGAACCAGCTCTTCGTAGGTACCGACTTTAAAGCCGTTTTCGGTCGCTTTACGCCATGAGGCGCGCTTCTCAGCAATCGCCTCTTTACGCAGTGCGTAGGCGATATCCAGACCGGAGTCACGCATGTTCAGGCCTTGGTTCAGACCCTGAGCGCCACAGCCGATGATGACCACTTTTTTACCCTGAAGGTAGCTCGCGCCATCGGCGAATTCATCGCGGCCCATAAAGCGACATTTACCCAGCTGTGCCAGCTGCTGGCGCAGGTTCAGTGTATTAAAGTAGTTAGCCATGATGGTGTACTCCGTGATGTTGTGTGTCTTATTGTTCGGTTCGCTTTTGCGAGAATGAACCCACTATATGACAGGAAATTTATTGCGGAAATTGATATATTCACAACATCACGTTGCAATTTTTGCAATGTAAAATCGTGGAGTGCGAGCCGTGGATTTACGCGATCTAAAAACCTTCCTGCACCTGGCGGAAAGCCGCCACTTTGGCCGCAGCGCGCGGGCGATGCACGTCAGCCCCTCCACGCTTTCCCGGCAGATTCAGCGACTCGAAGAGGATCTTGGCCAGGCGCTGTTCGTGCGGGATAACCGCACGGTCACGCTGACCGAAGCGGGCGAAGAGCTGCGCATTTTTGCCCAGCAGACGTTATTGCAGTATCAGCAACTGCGCCACACCCTCGATCAGCAGGGACCCTCGCTGTCGGGCGAGCTGCATATCTTCTGTTCGGTCACCGCCGCCTACAGCCATCTGCCGCCAATCCTTGATCGCTTTCGCGCAGAACACCCGTCGGTCGAAATTAAACTGTCTACCGGCGATGCCGCCGATGCGATGGAAAAAGTGGTCACCGGAGAAGCGGATCTGGCAATAGCCGGGAAACCGGAAACCCTGCCTGGTGCGGTGGCATTCTCTATGCTGGAAAATCTGGCGGTGGTGTTAATTGCTCCGGCATTGCCGTGTCCGGTACGCAATCAGGTGTCCATCGATGATCCCGACTGGTCCACTGTGCCGTTTATCATGGCCGACCAGGGCCCGGTACGCCGCCGCATTGAGCTGTGGTTCCGCCGTCATAAAATCAGTAATCCATCAATCTATGCCACGGTCGGCGGTCACGAGGCGATGGTCTCGATGGTGGCGCTGGGCTGCGGCGTGGCTCTGCTGCCGGAAGTAGTGCTGGAAAACAGTCCGGAGCCGGTGCGTAACCGCGTGATGATTTTAGAACGTAGCGACGAGAAAACGCCGTTTGAGCTGGGCGTTTGCGTACAAAAAAAGCGGCTGCATGAGCCGCTGATTGAGGCATTCTGGAGCTTGCTGCCTGGCCACTAATGCCGGATGGCGGCACAAGCGCCTTATCCGGCCTACCCTGCCAGAAAGAACCTGAACGCCGGGTTATGACTCTCATCATGGCAGTCGTAGCCCAGTTCGTTGATCCGCGTTTCAAAATCCGGCTCATGATCGCCCAATTCAAACGCCGCCAGCACGCGACCATAGTCGGTGCCGTGACTGCGATAATGGAACAACGAGATATTCCAGTGGGTCCCTAAGGTATGCAGGAATTTCAGCAGCGCCTCTGGCGACTCGGGGAACTCAAAGCTGTAAAGACGTTCCTGTAGCGGTTTCGAGGGGCGTCCACCGACCATATAGCGCACGTGTAGCTTGGCCATTTCATCATCGGACAGATCCACCACGCTGTAACCGCCGTCGCTAAGCAACTGGAGGATTTCTTTGCGCTCTTCCAGACCGCGGCTCAGGCGTACGCCGACAAAAATGCAGGCATCTTTCGCATCGGCAAACCGGTAGTTAAATTCGGTCACCGAACGTCCACCCAACAGCTGGCAGAATTTCAGGAAACTCCCCTTTTCTTCCGGGATTGTCACCGCTAGCAGCGCTTCACGTTGTTCACCCAGCTCGCAGCGTTCAGACACATAGCGCAGGCCGTGGAAATTGACGTTGGCACCGGACAGCACGTGCGCCAGACGTTCACCACGAATATTGTGCTGGGCGATGTATTTTTTCATCCCCGCCAGCGCCAGTGCGCCAGACGGCTCCGCCACCGCACGCACGTCTTCGAACAAGTCTTTCATCGCCGCGCAGATTGCATCGCTATCAACGGTGATAATGTCGTCGAGGTATTCCTGACACAGGCGGAAGGTTTCATCACCGATGCGTTTCACCGCCACGCCTTCAGCAAACAGGCCTACGCGCGGCAGATCGACCGGGTGGCCCGCATCCAGTGCCGCCTTCAGGCAGGCTGAGTCTTCGGCTTCCACGGCAATAACTTTGATTTGTGGCATCAGCTGTTTAATCAGCACCGCCACACCCGCCGCCAGACCGCCGCCGCCAACCGGAACAAATATCCGATCGAGATGCGCATCCTGCTGCAGCAGCTCAAGCGCCAGTGTGCCCTGCCCGGCAATCACCATCGGGTGATCGAATGGCGGAACCCAGGTGAAACCTTGTTGCTGTGCCAGTTCAATCGCTTTGGCTTTCGCTTCATCAAAATTGGCACCGTGCAGCAGCACTTCGCCACCGAAACTGCGAACGGCATCGACTTTGATATCCGCGGTAGCCGTTGGCATGACGATCAGCGCCTTCACCCCAAGGCGCGCAGAGGAGAAGGCCACGCCCTGAGCATGGTTTCCTGCCGACGCGGTGATCACGCCCTGCGCTTTTTGCGCTTCAGTCAGGCCCGCCATCATCGCGTAGGCCCCGCGCAGCTTGAAACTGTGTACCGGCTGTCGGTCTTCGCGCTTCACCAGGACCACGTTATCGAGGCGCGAAGAGAGTTTTTCCATTTTTTGCAGCGGTGTAACCTGCACCGCTTCATAGACCGGCGCACGCAGCACCGCCCTGAGATATTCTGCCCCCTCAGGAGAGCCGGACAGGGGTTGTGAATCAGCCATGGTATTAGCCCCCCAGCTTCGATTTATCGCGCACCGCGCCTTTGTCAGCGCTGGTTGCCAGGCTGGCATAGGCACGCAGCGCGAAGGAGACCTGACGCTGGCGATCTTTTGGCGTCCAGGCTTTGTCACCGCGAGCATCCTGCGCTTCACGACGGGCCGCGATCTCCGCATCGCTCAACAACAGCTCAATGCCACGATTCGGGATATCAATCGCAATCATGTCGCCATCTTCAATAATCGCGATGTTACCGCCGCTCGCCGCTTCCGGAGAAACGTGACCGATAGACAGACCTGACGTCCCGCCGGAGAAACGACCGTCGGTGATCAAGGCACAGGCTTTACCCAGCCCCATGGATTTCAGGAAGGTAGTTGGGTAGAGCATTTCCTGCATCCCTGGTCCGCCTTTCGGTCCTTCGTAGCGAATCACCACCACATCACCAGCAACCACTTTGCCACCGAGGATAGCTTCAACGGCATCATCCTGACTTTCGTAGACTTTCGCCGGGCCGGTGAATTTCAGGATACTGTCATCCACGCCTGCGGTTTTCACGATACAGCCGTTTTCCGCAAAGTTACCGTACAGTACCGCCAGACCGCCGTCTTTGCTGTAAGCGTGTTCCAGCGAGCGGATACAGCCTTCAGCGCGATCGTCATCCAGCGTGTCCCAGCGACAATCCTGCGAGAACGCCTGGGTGGTACGAACGCCCGCCGGGCCGGCGCGGAACATGTTTTTCACCGCCTCATCCTGGGTCAGCATGACATCATAGCGATCCAGGGTTTGCGGCAGGGTCAACCCCAGCACGTTTTTCACATCGCGATTCAATAACTCGGCACGATCCAACTCGCCTAAAATCCCCAGCACACCGCCCGCGCGGTGAACATCTTCCATATGGTATTTCTGGGTGCTCGGCGCGACTTTACACAGCTGTGGCACTTTGCGGGACAGCTTGTCGATATCACTCATGGTGAAGTCGATTTCAGCTTCCTGTGCAGCCGCCAGCAGGTGCAGAACGGTATTTGTGGAACCCCCCATGGCGATATCCAGGGTCATGGCATTTTCAAACGCCGCCTTGTTGGCAATATTGCGCGGCAGCGCAGAATCATCATTCTGTTCGTAATAGCGTTTGGTCAGCTCAACGATACGTGAACCCGCATTGAGGAACAGCTGTTTACGATCGGCGTGGGTGGCCAGCAGCGAACCGTTACCCGGCTGCGACAGGCCCAGCGCTTCAGTCAGGCAGTTCATCGAGTTAGCGGTGAACATCCCCGAACAGGAACCACAGGTCGGACAGGCGGAGCGCTCAATCTGATCGCTTTGCGAATCAGAGACTTTCGGGTCCGCACCCTGAATCATCGCATCCACCAGATCGAGTTTGATTATCTGATCTGAGAGTTTGGTTTTACCGGCTTCCATCGGGCCACCGGACACAAAGATCACCGGGATGTTCAGGCGCAGGGAAGCCATTAACATCCCCGGGGTGATTTTGTCGCAGTTAGAGATACAGACCATCGCATCGGCGCAGTGGGCGTTCACCATGTACTCCACCGAATCGGCGATCAGCTCACGTGACGGCAGGGAATACAGCATGCCCCCGTGGCCCATGGCGATACCGTCATCCACGGCGATAGTATTAAACTCTTTGGCTACGCCGCCGGAGGCTTCGATCTGTTCGGCAACCAGCTTACCGAGATCGCGCAGATGCACGTGGCCCGGCACGAACTGGGTAAACGAGTTTACGACGGCGATAATCGGCTTACCGAAGTCATCGTCAGTCATCCCGGTAGCGCGCCACAGCGCGCGGGCTCCCGCCATATTGCGGCCATGTGTTGTTGTGGCGGAACGATACTTAGGCATGCTTTATTTACTCCCGTCTGACTATTTAAATGGGACGGTGCGTGCCGTCCCAAATTTATACTTAGTGATTAACCTGATCCAACCAGCCGTATTTATCTTCCGTTTCACCGGTGAAGAGGCCAAAGAAGGCCTGCTGAATGCGCTTGGTGACCGGGCCACAACGGCCTTCACCCACCTGGATACCATCAACGCTGCGCACCGGGGTAATTTCTGCCGCCGTACCGGACATGAACACTTCATCGGCCAGATACAACGACTCGCGAGACAGCACCTGTTCACGCACTTCGATATCGAGGTCTTTCGCCAGTTTGATAATCGCATCACGTGTGATGCCCGGCAGCGCGGAAGAGGTAAACGGTGGAGTAAACAGAATGCCGTCTTTAACTTCAAACAGGTTTTCACCCGCGCCTTCGGAGATGTAGCCGTTCACATCCAGCGCAATACCTTCCTGATAACCATGACGACGCGCTTCGCTACCCACCAGCAGTGAAGACAGGTAGTTACCACCCGCCTTGGCGGCGGTAGGAATGGTGTTGGGTGCGACACGGTTCCAGGAAGAAACCATCGCGTCGATCCCCTGATCCAGGGCATCAGCACCCAGGTAAGCCCCCCACGGGAACGCAGCAATGATCACATCCGTGGTGTATCCCGCCGGTGGGTTAACGCCCATGCCGACATCGCCAACAAACACCAGCGGGCGGATGTACGCACTGGTCAGGTTATTTTTACGGATCACCGCACGGCAAGCTTCCATCAACTCATCAACGCTCTGAGAAACCGGAAAACGATAAATTTTGGCTGAATCACGCAGACGCTGCATGTGCTCGCGATGACGGAACACCACCGGCCCTTTGTGAGAATCATAGCAACGGATACCTTCAAATACTGATGTACCGTAGTGCAGCGCATGGGACATCACGTGAACCTTCGCGTCTTCCCAACGAATCATCTCGCCATTAGACCAAATGAAATCAGCTTTTTTCGTCGTCATTTCTCTTCCTTTTGCGCTCAGGCGCGAATTTGTTGTGATGTGGTTGTGCTCTGGCAGATAGCAACATGTGCAACATCGACCAGTTTACTTAACTGACTAAACAGTAAGTCGACCGACCGTGGGCTGGCAACGGTCAATTCAATATTTATATTCTGCGCATCGCTGGCAGCATTCATATTCATGGAGCACACCTGAAAACCACGATGGCGTACCACGCGCAAAACACGTTCTAACGTTTCCGGATTGAAACGAGCCTCAACGGCGACCTGATGTTGCATCATGATGATTTCTCCAGCATTTCTGAGTTACTGGCACCAGGAGGTACCAGAGGCCAGACATTCTCAAGTTCGTCGATTGAGACATGAAGCAGGTATGGCCCATTACTGTTCAGCATGGTGTCGAGAGCCGCTTCAACCTGGTCTTTACGGGTGATGTGTTGGCCAGGGATGCCGAAGGCGCCGGCCAACATAAGGAAATCGGGATTATCGGTCAGGGTAGTTTCGCTATAGCGTTCCTGGAAAAACAGCTGCTGCCATTGTCGCACCATGCCTAACCGCTGGTTGTCGAGTAAGACGATTTTCAGCGGCAACTGCTTGCGTTTTACGGTGCCCAGCTCCTGCACATTCATCATGAAGGAGCCATCACCGGAGATACAGATGACCGTATCATTCGGACGGGCCACCTGCGCCCCCACTGCTGCAGGTAAGCCAAAGCCCATCGTCCCCAGGCCGCTGGAGGTGATGAAGTTCTCCGGGCGAGTGTAGGTCATGTGTTGTGCTGACCACATCTGATGCTGACCAACATCCGTCGTCACCACGCTATCCTTATGTTTCCTTTCGGACAGCTGTTTTAACAACAGCGGAGCGTAAATAGCCTCCCCCGGATGATCATAGCGCCAGGCATGTTCTGCACGCATGTCGGCGGCATACTGGCACCATTCGTTGATGGCCAGCGGTTGTTGCAATGCAGGTAACAGCGTATTTAAATCGCCTTGCAGCGCAACGTGTGCCAGGCGCAGTTTGTTCATCTCGGCCGGATCGATATCCATGTGGATCACGCTGGCATTGGGGGCGAAAGTGTTCAGCTTGCCAGTCACCCGGTCATCAAAACGCGCACCGACGGCGATCAGCAAATCGCACTCCTGCACCGCAAAGTTTGCCGCTTTGGTGCCATGCATGCCCAGCATACCCAGATAGTACGGGTAATCTGCATCCACCGCGCCAAGGCCTTTCAACGTACAAACCACCGGCACATGCGTTGCGGCGATAAACTCACGCAGCGCTGGAACTGCCTGCGCCATCCCTACGCCACCACCTACGTACAGCACGGGTTTCTGTGCCTTCGCCAACATCTTGCGGGCTTGTTCAATCTCAGCATGTGGGAAAGCAACTACGTTTTCGACGGTGGTGAAATAGGGCTCCAGCGTACCACTGGCTAACTGAATGTCTTTCGGGATATCAACCAGAACCGGACCCGGACGACCAGAGTTCGCCACGTCGAAGGCCTCGGCCATGATACGCGGCAACTCTTCCAGCGACTGCACCAGGAAACTATGTTTGGTACATGACAGCGACATGCCGAGTACATCCACTTCCTGGAACGCATCGGTGCCGATAAACGGGGAAGAGACTTGACCAGTGATCGCCACAACGGGAACGGAATCTAACAGCGCATCTGCCAGGCCGGTGATCAGGTTGGTTGCACCAGGACCGGAAGTCGCGATACAGACACCGGTTTTACCGGTTGAGCGGGCATAGCCAATCGCCGCCATCGCCGCCCCCTGCTCGTGTCGACACAACAGGTGTTCTACGCCGCCGTCGTACAACGCATCGTAAACCGGCATAATTGCGCCACCGGGATAGCCAAAGACGGTTTTCACCCCTTGTGCACGCAACGCATGTACCACCCACTGTGCCCCATTCATAGTTACATCCCCGCCGTAAATCTTGAGAAACAGAATTTTATGCTAGTGTTCACTTTCTGCTCCTCGTTTAAGTTTTTAAGGTCAAAAAAAACCCCCGAACCTTTCGGTGCGGGGGTCTTAGTTCGTTAAGGCTTGTTTTTTAAGCCTTTCCTCGTCCAAGTGCAGCCCCGCACGGTGGGATAATAATCACCACCACGCTAATCACGACCAGGCTAATCACTCGTAGAAGGGCTGTCATTTTTGTATTTTCTTGCATCTTGTTCGAAGGAATACCTAAAGAGTTACCATAGAGTTTCACTATGGCACAAGATATTTCTGCATTCATTTTTCTGACACGGTTAACGGTTTCTATAAATCGCGTTGTTTTTTATACAAAAAATAGAAAATGAAAATATTTCACGTTATTCAGTAAACACGATCATGTTTTCCCTCTGCAGGCGGCGCTTGTGAGCGTTGTTCCAGAGGTTACGTAAAATATTAACCCTTGCATAAAAATACATGAATCAGCATCTAAAAGTATCAATCAAGCAAGATATCGTCGCCATCTATTAAGACATAATGCCTGCATCAGGAGGGGTTATGTCACTGTCGATAGTCCACACGCGCGCCGCATTAGGCGTCAATGCACCACCCATTACTATTGAAGTCCATATTAGTAATGGCTTGCCCGGTTTAACCATGGTTGGACTACCCGAAACCACCGTGAAAGAGGCTCGAGATCGAGTTCGCAGTGCGATTATTAATAGCGGGTATGAATTTCCGGCCAAGAAGATAACCATCAACCTTGCCCCGGCAGATCTGCCTAAAGAAGGAGGGAGATATGATTTACCTATCGCCATTGCGCTTCTGGCTGCGTCAGAGCAGCTTACAACACATAATCTCGATACTTATGAGTTAGTCGGTGAACTAGCGCTTACAGGTGCTCTACGTGGCGTTCCCGGAGCAATATCCAGCGCAACTGAAGCAATTCGCGCAGGTAGGCGAATTATTGTCGCAAAAGAGAACGCTGCAGAAGTGGGGCTAATACACGGCGAGGGCTGCCTGATTGCCGATCACCTGCAAGCCGTGTGCGCATTTCTCGAAGGTAAGCATGAATTAGAAAGGCCTGTTTGCGTAGAGATTCCACCTTCAGGCTCATCTGATGACCTCAGTGACGTCATCGGCCAGGAACAGGGCAAGCGAGGGCTGGAGATTACCGCTGCAGGCGGCCACAATCTCTTGCTCATCGGCCCGCCGGGTACGGGAAAAACGATGCTTGCCAGTCGCCTTCGCGGATTGTTACCACCGTTAAGCAATGATGAGGCTCTGGAAAGCGCGGCAATTCTCAGCCTGGTCAATTCCGACACCATACAAAAACAGTGGAAGCAACGCCCCTTTCGCTCACCCCATCACAGCGCGTCCTTAACCGCAATGGTAGGAGGAGGATCGATACCGGCACCGGGTGAGATTTCTCTGGCACATAACGGCATATTATTTCTGGATGAATTGCCCGAGTTTGAACGCCGTACGCTGGATGCCCTGCGTGAGCCTATTGAATCCGGACAGATTCATTTATCACGCACCCGGGCAAAAATAACCTACCCGGCACGCTTTCAATTGATAGCAGCAATGAATCCAAGCCCAACAGGGCACTATCAGGGAAACCACAACCGTTGTACCCCAGAGCAAACGCTACGTTACCTCAATCGCTTATCTGGCCCTTTTCTCGACCGCTTCGATTTGTCCCTCGAAATACCCCTTCCACCGCCCGGTATACTCAGTCAGCGAGCAGCAAAGGGAGAAGACAGTGAGACGGTGAAGAAACGGGTTATGGCCGCGCGTGAGCGCCAGTATCAGCGGCAAAATAAGTTAAATGCGCATCTGGGCAGCCAGGATATACATCAATTCTGCGTCTTACACAGGGATGACGCACGCTGGCTGGAGGAAACGTTAGCACATCTTGGATTGTCCATCCGCGCATGGCTGCGCTTGATAAAGGTCGCTCGCACAATTGCAGATATTGAGCAATGTGACCAGATCACCCGTCAACATTTACAGGAAGCCGTTGGCTATCGGGCAATAGACAGGTTGTTAATCCATTTACAGAAACTACTGGCATAAAAAAAGGGCTTTCGCCCTTTTTTTATTAATCCTCTGACTCGGTGTAATCTTCCGCACCTTCTACCTGAGGTTTGCCGCCAGACAGCGTGTGGAAACGTTTTGGACGCTTAATACGCGTCATGTATTTAGACCACACACGTTCCGCTTCGGTAACCGGCTCACGTTCACCACGGCATACCGCCACAAACAACTTCTCTTCTTCAGTTACCGGCTCACGCTTGCCCAGATCCAGCTCATTAAAGGCATAACCGTGACGCTCAAGCAGCTGTGCCTCTTTAATGGTGAAATCACCATGACGGGAGAATCCGCGGGGGTAATATTTATTGTCGAAATATCGATTAGTCGTCGTAAAGCTTTCCGCCATCCTGCACGCTCCTAATTCTTTGGCCGAGCTATTTATGGCGCGGAGTATTAGTTACGCTTGACAGAGCGTCAAACAAAAGATTTAAATCATAACGACAAATAATTTTATGGAGTGAGTTGTGGATACGGAATTGTTAAAGACTTTCCTGGAAGTTAGCCGAACGCGCCACTTTGGCCGGGCAGCTGAAGCGCTCTATTTGACCCAATCGGCGGTCAGTTTTCGCATCAGACAACTGGAAAATCAACTGGGTGTGAACCTCTTCACCCGACACAGAAACAATATCCGTTTAACCGCTGCGGGTGAAAAATTATTGCCATATGCTGAAACGCTGATGAATACGTGGCAAGCAGCACGTAAGGAGGTCGCAAATACCTCACGCCATAATGAGTTCTCTATCGGTGCCAGCGCTTCCCTTTGGGAATGCATGCTCAATGGCTGGCTGGGTCGTTTATATCAGTCGCAGGTGCCGCAAACCAGCCTGCAGTTTGAAGCCAGGATCGCGCAGCGCCAGTCGCTAGTAAAGCAACTCCATGAACGACAGCTTGATCTGCTGATTACTACTGAATCCCCAAAAATGGACGAATTTAGCAGTCAACTACTGGGGTATTTCACGCTGGCGCTCTATTGCAGCGCTCCATCACAAACAAAAGATGAACTGAATTATCTGCGTCTGGAGTGGGGACCTGATTTTCAACAACACGAAGCGGGATTAGTTGCCGGCGACGAAGTACCAGTGCTAACCACCAGTTCTGCTGAGCTAGCAAGACAGCAACTTCCTGTACTGAAGGGTTTTAGTTGGCTTCCCGTGTGTTGGGCGAAAACAAAAAGCGATCTCCATATAGTTTCTGACAGCACGACACTTTCACGTCCGTTGTATGCGGTCTGGCTACAAAATAGCGATAAACATACGCTTATCTGCGATCTGCTGAAAACGAATATTCTGGATGATTAAAATGGACGCTGGCAAGGATGCCGGAAACAGGAAATAAACAGTATGAAGGTGGCGTCATTTTCAGATAAAAAAAATCCTTAGCAAAAATGCTAAGGATTGTTTCTGGCAGGGGCGGAGAGACTCGAACTCGCGACACCCGGTTTTGGAGACCAGTGCTCTACCAACTGAGCTACGCCCCTATATTTCTTATCATTAAGCCTGCTAAGGTAGCAGGCTTAATTTTCTAATAAGTGGCGGAACGGACGGGAC